>JAVLCF010000004.1:0-22703 GCA_031581195.1 Trueperaceae bacterium
GGCGCGACGCCCCTCCCCCCGTCGGACGCGCACGCGACGTTCGCCGGCGGCTGCGGCGCCGGCTGCAGCAGCGGCGGGGGCGGCGGAGGGGGCGGCCGCGACCAGAGCGACGACCCCGTCGGTCGGCCCTACTGGGTGACGACCGACCAGGTCCGCCGCAGCGTCGACCCCGGCGTGGCGACCCTCATCGACTACGTCACGAACTACGACGGCACGCCCCTCACGCACCGCTTCAGCTACCGCCACCGCACCGTCCGCGACGTCGGCTTCTCGGGCGGGTTCGCCGACCACTTCACCGCCGCGATCGGCGGGGAGGTCGACCGGACCGTCACCCGGACCCTCACGAAGACCGTCCAGCCGTGGCACGCGCTGAAGATCTACCAGCGCCAGGAAACGACGCGCTACCGCGTCTCCGGCGCGAAGTACCAGGACCGCGCCGACGGGAGCCGCACCCTCCTCGAGCGCCGCTCGGGTCCCTACACCGCCTCGTTGACGCGCCTCGGGTACGTCACCCGCGCGCTCCGCTGAGGCCGCCGTGCGACCCCTCCTTCCCCGCCCCGAACGCCGCCCCCACCCGGCGCGCCTCGCGCGCGCCGGGGCGGCCCTCGCCGCCCTCGCCGCGAACGGCGTCGGCCTCGCCGACGCGCCCGTCCTCGCCCCCGGCTACGTCTCGGTCCGGGAGGCCGACGTCGTGACGTTCCACCCCGGCGGCGGCGGCGACCTGCGCTGGGTCGACGCCGTCGGCCTCCCCGGCGCAGGCGCCCTGTCGGTCCCCTGGTTCGACGTGCACGACGACCGTCTCCGGGTCGCCGTCCGCTTGCGCGGCGGCGCGCCGGCCACGGCCACGCACCTGGTGCTCGTCGACGGCGACGGCGACGCCCGGACGGTGCCCATCGGTCGGCTCGTGGTCCGCCCCGACGACGGCTCGCCGGCGCCACCGCTCCGGTCCGTCGCACGCACCCACCGCGGAACCGGCCCGCTGCTCGGGGCGTGGCACCTCCGCAACGACGGCGCCCGGCCGGTGACGATCCACGCCGCCGACCTCGGTCCGGGCGCGGACGCCACCTCCCCCTGGATCGTCGAACCCAGCGGCGGCGCCCTCGACCCCGGCGGGTTCGACGCCGTCGTCGAGCGGGTCCGCCGCCACCTCACCGCCCTCGAGCCCGGCGACGGCCCTCCCTCCGACGCCGCCCTCCCCGTCCGCGTCCCGCCGGGCGCCGGCGTGACGCTGGCGTTGCCGACCGCGGCGCTGCCCGCGGCGCAGGCGGGCGACGCGGTCCGCGTCGACGTCCGCCTCGAGAGCGCCACGCCGGACGGCGCGACGTTCCGGCAGTACCTGCCCGGTCCGGTCGTGCGGAGCCCCTTGCCGTGACCGCCGTCCGCCGCGCCACCCTGGTCCTGCTCGCGCTCGCCCTGGCCCTCCTCGCCGGGCCCGCCGGGCGGGCCCAGGACGGCCCCACCCCAAGCACCCTCGAGGCGCTCCTCGCGCCCCTCCCGGCCGCGGTCCGCGACGCGGCGCTCGACGCCGCGACCCGCGCCGCCGCCGACCCCGAGGTCGCCCTCGCCCGCGTCCGTCTCGAGGCGGACGCCGCCCGCAGCGGCGGGCGGGTCGCGCCGGAGGGGTCGCTGTCCTGGCGCCCCGCGACCGGCACCGCCTCGCTCGACGTCGGGATTCGCGTCGCTTGGCTCGATCCCGCCGCGGAGCGCGACGCGAACGCGGACGCCGACCGACGCGACCGCTGGCGGTTGGACCGCGACCTGGCGACGCGCGCGGCGGTCGAGGAGGTCCTCGTGCGGTGGGCGCACGTCGACGCCGCCCGCCGTCAGCTCGCCCTCCTCGACACCCTCGCGGCGCTCCCGCCTCCGGCGGACCCCGCGGCGGCCGACGTGCGTGCACGCCTGCTCGAGGCGCGCGCGCAGGTGCGCTTCGACGCGCGGCACGGCGCCGCGACGCTGGCGGCGGAGCTGGGGCGTTCGGCGCTGCCGGCCCTCCCCGAGGACGCCTGGCGGGCGTGGTTCGCTGCGCACGCGGCTCCGGCCGATCCGGCGCGGACCCCGGCCGTGCGGCGGGCGGACGCCGCGCTCCGCAGCGCGGAACGCGCCCTCGCCGACGCCGAAGCGGTCGCGGCCCGGCCGACCGTCACGGCGCGGGGCGGCGTCGGCGTCGCCCGCTCGAGCGGGTCCTGGGGGGCGACGGCGCGCATCGCGGTCGACGTGGGCGCCCCGCCGGGCTGGCCGGCGGCCGGGACCGCCACCCTCGGCTGGGAGGGGGACGCACCGCACCTGTCGGTCGACGTGCGCGCGGCCCCCGCCGCCGGCACGGCGGTCGCGCGGGCGGAGGTCGCGCGGGCGCAGGCCGCCCGCGCCGAGGCGCTCGCGGCGGCGGAGGCGGCGGCGGGACGCGAGGCGTTCGAACGGGCGCGCGCCGTGGCCGCGAGGCGGGCCGGCCCGTGGGACGGGACATGGGCCGACGCCGAACGCGCCCTCGGGCGCGCGGCCTGGCGGGCGCGGGAGGTGGAGCTCCGGGCGGCGCGGCGCCTCGCGGCCCTCCCCGCCCCCGCCGCACCCGGGGAAGACGTGTCCTGGACGCGGGTTTCGTGGTAGGGTACGCACTTGCCGCGTGCGCGCGGCCGCCCCCGCCAGGGAACGACGTCCCTGACGGCGATGCGCGTCGTGCCCCGGCACGCCGCGCCGGGCGACGCAGGGACGAGAGGAGGTGAGACATGACGAAGACCGCGCAGTACGACCTCAACGTGATCCTCACGCCGGGGCTGTCCGACGCACAGCTCCAGACGGAGAAGGATGCGATTCAGGCGCAGCTCGACAAGGCCGAGGGCGAGGTCGTGGAGCTGGACGAGTGGGGCACGCAACGCTTGGCCTACCCGATCCGGAAACTGAACGAAGGCTACTACCTGATCTACAAGGTGACGTTGCCGCTGGACACCCCCAAGACCATCGAGGGGTCGCTCCGGCAGCGCGACAACGTCATGCGGGTTCTGGTCGTTCGCGACCGCCCCGAATGGCGCACGCTGAAGAAGCCCGACACCCCGAGCGAGGCCGCCACCGCGGCCGACTGAGGCGGGTCGGACGCGTCGGCGCGCCGCGCCGACGCCTCGAACGAACGGTTCGAACGAGGAGACCATGGCACGAGGACTGAACCACGTGATGATGGCCGGAACGCTGGTGCAGGAGCCGGAGATGCGCTACACCCCGGGTGGGTTGGCGATCCTCGAGCTGAACCTGGCCGGCAACGACCACGTGATCGGCGACGACGGCAAGGAACGCGAACTGGCCTGGTACCACCGGGCGACGGTGTTCGGGAACCAGGCCGAGATGCTCGCCGACCAACTTCACGCAGGCGACCCCGTGTTCGTCGAAGGCCGGCTGGACTACCGCTCCTGGGAGAGCCAGGAGGGCCAGAAACGCTCGGCGCTCGACGTCGTGGCGACGCGCGTGGAGGGGCTGACGTTCGGCCCGCGGCGGGGGGAGACGACCGTCTCCGACGCTCGCGGCCAACAGCGCCTGCGCGACGCCCTGAACGAGGTCTCGATCATCGGCAACCTCACCCGCGACGCGGAGTTGCGCTACACGCCTTCGGGCGCGGCGGTCACGCGGTTCAGCGTGGCGGTCAACGAGCGCTACCGCGACCGCAAAGGCGAAGACCAGGAACGGACCCACTACGTGGACGTCAACGTCTGGCGCGAACTCGCCGAGGGGTGTGCCGATCTCGCCAAGGGGGCTCCCGTGTATGCGGTGGGTCGCCTGGTGAACGACTCGTGGACGGACCGTGACGGAAACCGGCGCTTCACGACGCGGATCGAAGGGTCGCGCGTGGAGTTCCTCACCCGCGGTCCCGGAGGTGGTGGATCCGGGACCCGCCGCGGACCGTCGCCGACCCCCGACTCGGGGGGCGACGCCCGCGGCGCCCAGGCGAATGAGGGTGGCCGGCTCGACATCGACGACGAATTCCCACCTGAGGAGGATTTGCCCTTCTGATGCCACGCGAAGCGAGAGGCGGCTCCCGCCGCGGCCGCGGAGGCGGCCGCCGCGGCCGCAGACCCAAGGTATGCCCGTTCTGTACGGGTGAGCTCGAGATCACCGCGTACCACGACACGCGGATGGTTCGGCGCTTCATCAGCGATACCGCGAAGATCCTGCCGCGCCGCCGGTCGGGCGTGTGCGCCAAGCACCAGCGTCGCCTGGCGACGACGGTAAAGCGCGCCCGGATGCTGGCGCTGGTGCCGATCAGCGAGAAGTTGGTGCGCAAGTGAACGTGATCCTGCTGGAGCCGGTGACGAACCTCGGCGAGGCGGGGGACGTCGTCACCGTCAAGCCCGGCTACGCCCGCAACTGGCTGGTGCCGCAGGGCCTGGCGTTGCCCGCGACGAACGCGAACCGCGCGGAACTCCAGGCGCGGTTGGCGCAGCGCGCGCGGCAGTTGTCCGAACGCAAGGCCGACGCCGAACGCCTCAAGGAGATGCTGGCCGACGCCGCGGTGGAGATCCGCGTCAAGGCCGGCGAGGAGCGCATCTACGGCTCGGTCGGCAACAAGGACATCGCCGAAGCGCTCAAGACGGCGTACGACGTCGAGGTCGACCGCCGCAAGATCGAGCTCGGCGAACCGATCAAGACCGTTGGTGAGCACGAGGTGCCCTACCGGCCGCACCCGGAGGTCGACATCGACCTCCGGGTCGTGGTCGTCGCGGACGCCTGAGTCCCGGCACGACGCACGCGGCGCGCGGATCCCGGCCTTCGGCCGGTCGGTCCGCGCGCCGTTTCGTGCGCCCCCCGGCGTCGCCGGGGGTCGGGGTCAGCGGAAGCGTTCGACGCGAATGAGGTTCGTCGAGCCGCGCGTCCCGAAGGGGACGCCGGCCGTGATGACGAACCGCTCGCCGGGCTCGAGCAGGTCGCTGTCGCGAATGGCGGCGATCGACGTGTCGACCATGTCGTCGGTCGAGCCGATGTCGGCCCCGAAGAACGGCACGACGCCCCACGAGACCGCCAGCTGGCGGTAGGACCGCTCGCTGGGCGTGATCGCGAGGATCGGGGCGTAGGGGCGGTTGCGCGAGACGCGGGAGGCGGTCGTGCCGCTGGCCGTGAAGCTGACGATCAGGCCGGCCGACAGGCTGTGCGCCATTTCGCAGGCGCCGTGCGACACGGCGTCCGCCGTCGTGTCGTCGGGTGCGGGGACGTGCTCGCGGATGGCGGCCTTGTAGCCCGCGTCGTGCTCGACGGTGCGGGCGATGCGGTCCATCATCTCGACCGCCTCCACCGGGTAGTCCCCGACGGCGGTCTCCCCCGACAGCATGATGGCGTCGGTCCCGTCGTAGATGGCGTTGGCGACGTCGGAAGCTTCGGCGCGGGTGGGGGTGGGGGCGTGGATCATGGATTCGAGCATCTGCGTGGCGGTGACGACCGGTTTGCCGGCCTCGATGCTCTCGCGGATCAGGCGCTTCTGGACTTGGGGGACGCGTTCGGGCGCGAGCTCCACGCCGAGGTCGCCGCGCGCCACCATGACGCCGTCCACCTCGCGCAGGATCTCCTGGAAGCGTTCGACGGCGCTGGGTTTCTCGATCTTCGCCATGAGGTTCGCTTCGGACCCCGCGCGGGCGAGGTAGTGCCGTCCGAGGAGCAGGTCCTCGCGGCTGCGGACGAAACTCATGGCGACCCAATCGACGCCCAACGTCACGCCGAACTCCAGGTCCTCGACGTCCTTGTCGGTCAGGGCGGGGGTGGAGAGGTCGGCGCCGGGGATGTTGATGCCCTTGTTGTTGGACAGGGTCCCCCCGAGCGTCACGCGGGCGTGGACCTGCGCGTCGCCGGTGCGTTCCACCTCGAGCGCGAGACGGCCGTCGTCGAGCAGCAGGACGTCGCCCGCCGCGACGTCGGCGCACAGGCCCGGGTAGGTCACCCCGACCCGGGTGGCGTCACCGGGGGTGTCGTCG
The DNA here is from genome assembly GCA_031581195.1 of Trueperaceae bacterium. Classification (NCBI taxonomy): domain Bacteria; kingdom Thermotogati; phylum Deinococcota; class Deinococci; order Trueperales; family Trueperaceae; species Trueperaceae bacterium. Next base: position 5,946 of record JAVLCF010000004.1, read on the forward strand.
GCGCAATCGAGGACGAAGGGGGCGCCCTCCACGAGCTCGACGGCGCCCTCGGCGAACGTCGCGACGCGGATCTTGGGGCCCTGCAGGTCCTGGAGGATGCCGACGGCGCGGCCGGCGCGCTGGGCGACGGTGCGGATGCGTTCGACGTTCGCTTCGTGCACCTCGTGCCGGCCGTGCGAGAAGTTGAGGCGGAACAGGTCGACGCCGGCCGCGACGAGCGCTTCGATGCGCGCCTCGTCGCTCGTGGCGGGCCCGAGGGTGGCGACGATCTTGGTGCGGCGGGCCTGCTTCACCGTGCGAACGCCTCGCGGCCGAGGAAGCGGGCGTCGTCGCCGAGCTCCGCTTCGATCTCGAGGAGGCGGTTGTACTTCGCGAGGCGGTCGCTGCGCGACGCGGAGCCGGTCTTGATCTGTCCGGCGTTGACGGCGACGGCGAGGTCGGCGATGAAGGCGTCCTCGGTCTCCCCCGACCGGTGGCTGATCATGGCGCCGTAGCCGTTGCGCAGGGCGAGATCGATGGCGGCCATCGATTCGCTGAGCGTCCCGATCTGGTTGACCTTGACGAGGATGGCGTTGCCGACCCCTTCGCGGATGCCGCGCGCGAGGCGTTCGGTGTTCGTCACGAACAGGTCGTCGCCGACGAGTTGGGTGGTGGCGCCCACGGTGGAGGTCAGGGTCGCCCAGTTCGCCCAGTCGTCCTCGGCGAGGCCGTCCTCGATCGAGATGATCGGGTGGCGCTTCACCCAGTCCGCCCAGTAGTCGATCATCTCCTGCGGGGACAGCGTGGCGTTCTCGGAGGCCAGGTGGTAGGCCCCGTCGGCGTGGAACTCGGTGCTGGCGGGGTCGAGACCGATCGCGATCTGTTCGCCCGGCTGGTACCCGGCGGCCTGGATCGCTTCGAGGATCACCTCGATGGCCTCCTCGTTGCCGGTGAGGTTCGGGGCGAACCCGCCCTCGTCGCCGACGGCGGTGGCGTACCCGCGCCCGGCGAGGACCTTCTTGAGGTGGTGGAAGGTCTCCACTCCGGCGCGAAGCGCGTCGGAGAAGCGTTCGAAGCCGACGGGGGCGAGCATGAACTCCTGCATGTCGACGTTGTTGTCGGCGTGCTCGCCGCCGTTGATGACGTTCATCATCGGGACCGGGAGGGTGACGCTCCCGACGCCTCCGAGGTACCGGTAGAGCGGCATCTCGAGGGTCGACGCGACGGCGCGGGCCGCGGCGAGCGACACGGCGAGGAGGGCGTTGGCCCCGAGCTCGCTCTTGTTCGGGGTGCCGTCGAGGGCGCGCAGGTGCGCGTCCAGGCCGGCCTGGTCGAGGGCGTCGAAGCCGATGATCTCCGGCGCGATGCGTTCCTCGACGTTGCGGACCGCCTGCTGGACGCCCTTGCCGAGGTAGCGGTCGCCGCCGTCGCGGAGCTCGACCGCTTCGTGTTGCCCCGTCGAGGCGCCCGACGGCACCGCGGCGCGGGCGCTGACGCCGCCGACGAGGTGGACCGTGGCGGCGACGGTGGGGTTGCCGCGCGAGTCGAGGAGTTCCAGCGCTCGCACGTCTTCGATGATGGTCATGGTGCCTCCCGGGTCGGGCGTGGTGGAGTCGGACGCCGCGCGGGGTGCACCCGCGCCTGCGCGTCCCGCGTCGGGCCGGGCGCGTCCCCGGGCAGCGGTGCGCGGGGTGGCCTCGGGGCCGACGCGGGTCATCCTACCGCCGCGGCGGCCGGAGGGGCCGCGGCGTCGGGTTCGCGCAGGGGTCAGCCGGTTCGCAGCGGGACGACCATCGCGAGGTAGGTCGCGTCGCTCGGGTCGCTCAACACGCTGGGGCTGGTGGCGCCGGACAGGTCCAGGCGGAGGGCGCCGTCGAGGGGGGCGAGGGCGTCGGTGAGGTACTTGGCGTTGTACGCCAGCGCCATCTCCGGGTCGCTGCCGGCCTGCTCGACGCGGACCGCCTCCTGTGCACGCCCGTACGCGCCTTCGGCGGTGATCTGCAGGGTGCCGTCCTTGACGAACAGGTCGACGCGGTTGTTGGCGGTCTTGTCGGCCATCACGGCGACGCGGTTCACGGCGTCGCGCAGGTCGGCCGCTTCGAGCGTGAGGGTGACGGGGAAGGCGTCGGGAATGACGCGCTTGTAGTCGGGGAAGGTGCCTTCCATCAATTTCGCGCTCATGCGGACGGTGTCGGTGCGGATCGCGAACTGCGTGTCGTCCACGGCGAGGTCGACGTCGCCGTCGTTCAGGACCTTCGCGAGTTCGTCGACGCTGCGCGCAGGCACGATCGGTTCCCCTTGAACGCCGCTCGCTTCGGGCACGTCGGCGTAGGCGAGGCGGAAGCCGTCGGTGGCGATGGCGCGGACCGTGGCGTCCCCGAGTTCGAGCTTCACACCGCGGAAGATCGCTTGGTACTCCGCGACGGCGGCGGCGTAGCGGACGCGGCCGAGGGCGGTCGCGAGCGCCTTCGCCGGGAGGGTGCCGGGGTAGGCGTCGGGGAACGTCGGGCGGGGGGCGTTGTCGGGGTCGACGAGTTGGAGGCGGGTCGCGAAGTCGCCGCTCGTGATCGAGAGTTCGCCGTCGGTCGCTTCGAGGGTGACCTCGTCGCCGGGGACCGCGCGCACGACCTGCGCGAAGACGTGGGCGGGGAGGGCGAAGGTGCCGTCGCCGCGCACGTCGGCGGGCAGGGTCGCTTCGACGTCGAGATCGAGGTTCGTGCCGCTCAGGACCACCGATTCCGGCGTGAGGTCGATGCGAAGCAGGTTGGTGCCGGGGGTGGCGTTGCGGGTAGGCACGATGCGTTCGACGTGGTTCAGCGCATCGGCGAGGCGTTTCGTGGCGACTTGGACGTTCATGTGGACGTCTCCCAGGGGTACGAAGGTTGCCGCATGCTATCGCATGACGGCCCCGCCCACCTCCGGTTCGAGAACCGTTCGGTTCGACCTGGATCCGAAGGACCGACGTGGGGGTACCCCTTTTTTCTCGAGTAAGGGATCCCTCTACCGTCGTAGGGCCTGTGGAGCGTGTGGAAAATCCCACAGGGGGCCGTCCCCTGCGACGTTCGGCCTGGGGAGAGCGGTGGGGAGAATCCCGCGTTCGCTGTGGACAACCGCCCGAGTTGTGCACACGCGTTCACAGGCGCGTGGGACCCCTCGATGTCGACAGGGGCGTCCACACCTTGTCCACACGTCCTCCACAGGTCCCTCCACAGGAACGCCCGAAACGCCGTGTGGGACGCACGAAATCCGTGGTTCGGCGTGTCGGGGTTCGCCGGTACGCCCGCGCCGTGCCGGTCGCGGCGCGGGGGAACGGCGATCCGCGCGAGGCCCGCGCACGCCGCCGCGACCGACTGTGGAGAACGGCGCGTTCGTTGTGGACAACGCGTCCGCCCGGGACGGCGCCCGCGCCGGTCCGGACCGGCGGAAGCGCACCCCGTCAGACCAGTTTGGCGCGCACGTCGTCCGTCGCTTTGCGCAACTCCGGTTCGGCCTCCAGGCGTTCGTGCACCTTCTTGACCGCGTACAGGACCGTCGAGTGGTCGCGCCCCCCGAAGAACGCGCCGATCTCGGGCAGCGAGTGCGACGTCGTCTCGCGGATGAGGTACATCGCGACCTGGCGCGGCGTCACCAGCTCCTGGCGACGGCCCTTGCTGGTCAGGTCGGACACCGCCACCCCGAAGCGGTCGGCGGTGAGGCGCAGGACGTCGGCCATCGTCGGCGTCGCGTCGCTGGCTTCGAAGACGTCGGAGAGGGCCTCCGCGGCGACCTCGCGGGACATCGTCACGCCGTTCATGCTGGCGTAGACGATCACGCGCACCAACGCCCCCTCGAGCTCGCGGATGTTGCTGATCGCGTGCCGCGCGATGAAGTCGATCACCTCGTCGGGGACCTTCACGCCGCGGTACTCCGCGTTCATCTTCAGGATCGCGATGCGCGTCTCGAGGTCGGGCGCCTGGATGTCGGTGATCAACCCCCACTCGAAGCGGCTGCGCAGCCGGTTCTCGAGGGTGGGGATGTCCTTGGGCGGCCGGTCGGAGCTGACGATCAGCTGTTTGCCGGACTCGTACAGCGCGTTGAAGGTGTGGAAGAACTCCTCCTGCGTGCGCTCCTTGCCGGCGATGAACTGGACGTCGTCGACGAGCAGGATGTCGATCGACCGATACCGGTCGCGGAAGGCGACCATGCGGTCCTCGCGAATGGCGGTGATCAGGTCGTTCGTGAACGACTCGGTCGTCACGTACGCCACCTCGAGGCCGTCGTAGCGGCCCAGGACGGCGTGCCCGACGGCGTGCATCAGGTGCGTCTTGCCGAGGCCCGCCTCCCCGTACAGGAACAGCGGGTTGTACGCCTCCCCCGGCGATTCGGCGACGGCGAGCGCCGCGGCGTGCGCGAGGTTGTTGTTGGGGCCCACGACGAAGTTGCTGAAGACGTACTTGGGGTTCAGCGCGACGCGGGGTTTCGGCGGCGCCGCCGGAGCGGTCTCCCGCGAACCGGCGCCGTCGTCGCCGGCGAAGATGTCGGGTTGTTCGTTCTTGCTGAAGCCGACGACCTGGAAGCCGACGCGCGGCGACGGGGCGCCCAGGTCGCGCAGGGCGGTCTCGAGCACCGGCGTGTAGTGGGTCTTGAGCCAGTCGCGGGCGAAGGAGTGCGGCACGCCGATCATGTACGCGCCGTTCTCCACGCCGAGCGGCCGGACCTGTTGAAACCAGGTGCGGAACTCCACGCTGGGGATCTCCCCCTGCACGTACTCGAGTATGTCGTCCCAGATCGCGTGCTCTTGGGTCATGTCGGCGGCCTCGCCGCGCGGTGCGAGGGCATCCCCTTCGCGCGGGTGGACGAGCATCCTAGCAAATCGTCGGGCCCCTCCCGCCGGGCGGCGCCGCCCGACGCGGGCGGCGCCGCCCGCGCGCTATACTCCTCGCCGCGCGACCTCGGGTCGCGCGGAAGGGGGACGCCGCGTGAAGTACGACGTCGTCGTGGTCGGAGGGGGCCACGCCGGAATCGAGGCCGCCGTCGCCGCCGCCCGGTTGGGTGCGCGGACGGCGATGGCGTTGCCGCAGCCCGACCGCATCGGCCTCATGCCGTGCAACCCGGCGGTCGGGGGGCCCGGCAAGTCGCAACTCGTGTACGAGATCCACGCCCTGGGTGGCGTGATGGGGGAGCTGGCGGATGCGACCGCCATCCACGCGCGCACCCTGAACGCCAGCAAGGGGCCCGCGGTGCAGTCGCTCCGCGTGCAGAACGAGCGCGACGGCTACGCCAGCGCCGCCCGCGAGCGGGTGTTCGGCACCGACGGCGTCGAGATGGTCCGCGGCGAGGTGGCCGAACTGCTGGTGGAGGACGGCCGCATCGTGGGCGTCGGCATGGTCGACGGCCGCCGCGTGGAGGCGGGGGCGGTGGTGCTGTCCACCGGCACGTTCCTGGCCGGCGTCGTCTGGTACGGCCGCAAGAGCCGGGCGGCGGGACGCCAGGGGGAGGCGCCGGCCCGCCACCTCTCGCACAGCCTCCGCGCGACCGGGCACGACCTGGCGCGCTACAAGACCGGCACGCCCCCCCGCGTGCGGTCGGACAGCGTCGATTTCTCGGTCTTGGACGAGGTGCCGGCCGACGACCCCCCCGGCTCGTTCAGCGGGACGCCGGGCCCGCGGGCGGCGGAGAGCCCGACCTGGTTGACGCGCACGACGCCCGAAACGCACGCGCTGATCCACGCGAACCTCGACGCGTCGCCGATGTACGGCGGGGGGATCGACGGGACGGGCCCGCGCTACTGTCCGTCGATCGAGGACAAGGTCGTCAAGTTCGCCGACAAGGACCGGCACCTGCTGTTCGTCGAGCCGGACGGGATCCACACCAGTGAGGTGTACCTGCAGGGGTTCTCCTCGTCGTTGCCGCCGGCGCTGCAGGACGCGATGGTGCGGACGCTCCCGGGGTTCGAGCAGGCGGCGATCCAGCGCTACGCCTACGCCGTCGAGTACGACGCGTTGGACCCCAGCCAGCTCGAGGTGACGCTCATGTCGAAGCGGGCGCCCGGGCTGTTCACCGCGGGGCAGATCAACGGCACCAGCGGCTACGAGGAGGCGGCGGCCCAGGGCCTGATCGCCGGCGTCAACGCCGCGCGGTGGGCGTCCGGCGCCGACGCCGTCACCCTGCGCCGGGACCAGGGGTACCTCGGCGTCCTCCTCGACGACCTCGTCCGCTGGGGGACCTACGAGCCGTACCGGATGCTGACCAGCCGCAACGAGTACCGCCTCCTGCACCGGCAGGACAACGCCGACGAGCGCCTCGCGCCGGTCGGCCACGCGTGGGGGCTGCAGAGCGACGCGCGCGCCCGCGCCGTGGCGGCGTCGAGCGCCCGCGTGCACGCCGAGGTCGAACGCCTCGGGCGGTTGCGCGACGGCCCCGACGACGGCCACAAGGCGTTGCGGCGGCCGGGGGCGACGTACGCCGAGGTGCTGGCGCGCTTCGGGGCCGAGCCCGCGGGGTTGTCGCCGGCCGAGGTCCGGCGCGTCGAGATCCTCGTCGGCTACGACGCCTACATCGAGCGCAGCCGCAAGCACCTCGAGGCGCGCGCCGGGTACGAGCGCCTATCCCTCGACGGCGTCGCCTTCGATCGCGTGCCCAGCCTCTCGAACGAGGGCCGCGAGACGCTCGAGCGGGGCCGGCCGCCGACGCTCGGTGCGGCGCAGCGCCTGCAGGGGGTGCGCGACAGCGACGTCACGGCGTTGCTCGTCCACCTCAAACGCGCGGGTCGTGTTTCACGTGAAACGCCGGCCGGCGCCTGACGTCGCGGCCGCGCTGGCGCGGTACCGCGCGCAGATCGAGCGCTACCACGCCACCCTGGACCTGATGTCCCCCGCGGGCCTCGCGGATCTCGACCGCCACCTGGCCGACGCCCGGGCCTACGCCGACCTCGCCGCCGACCTCGACCCCGCCCCGCGCCGGGCGCTGGACCTGGGGTCCGGCGTGGGGCTGCCGGGGGTCGTCCTTGCCGCCAGCGTCGAGGACCTCCCGGTCGAGCTCGTCGAGCGGCGCGCGAAGCGGGCGACGTTCCTGCGGCTCGCCGTCGCCGCGGTGGGCGCCGACGCGCAGGTCGTCGTCGGCGACGTGCGACGCACGGCGGGGCCCCCGGTCGACCTCGTCACCGCCCAGGCGGTGGCGCCGTTCGCCGACGTGTACGCGCTCGTGCGCCACCGCCTGGCGCCCGACGCCGTCCTGATGGCGCGCAAGGGCGACGCGTGGCGCGCGGAGGTCGACGCGCTCGCCGAGGCCGCCGACGGCGCGTCGGTCGAGGTCGTGGCCGAGAGGCCGGCGTCGGGCCGTGGTATCCTCCTGGCCGTGCGCGTGCGGGGAGGCGGAGGCTGACGTGCCCGTCCTAGGCGTGACCAACCAAAAAGGGGGCGTGGGCAAGACCACGACCGCGGTGAACCTCGCCGCGGCGCTCGCCGAGCGCCGCCGGGTGCTGTTGGTCGACCTCGACCCGCAGGCGAACGCCACGTCGGGCGTCGGTATCGAGGCCCCCGAGCACCACGTCTACGACGTCCTCGTCGGCAACGTCTCGGCGCGCCGCGCGGCGGTGAAGGCGGAGGGGGACGGCGACCTGTGGGTCCTGCCGGCCGCCCCGGACCTGGCCGGCGCGGCGGTGGAGCTCGACACCGAGAGCGAGGACCTCCGGCGCCTGTCGAAGGTCATCCTGGCGGTCCGGCCGACGTACGACTTCGTCGTCATCGACGCGCCGCCGTCGATCGGGGCGTTGACCCTCAACGCCCTCGTCGCCAGCGACGCGTTGATCGTGCCGCTGCAGACCGAGTACTACGCGCTCGAGGGGATCGCGGCGATGATGGAGACGATCCGCCGGGTGCAGGGGTCGCTGCACCCGGAGTTGCGGATCCTCGGCATCCTGTTGACGATGCTGGACGCCCGGACGCGGTTGTCCGGCCAAGTGGAGGCGAACGTGCGGCAGCATTTCGGCGACGAGGTCTTCGACGTCACGATCCCACGCAACGTGCGGCTCGCGGAGGCGCCGTCGTACGGCGCGCCGATCTTCGACTACGCCCCCGAATCGCAGGGGGCGGCGGCGTACCGCGCCCTCGCCGAGGAGGTGACCCGCCGTGCCCGCCAAGGCTAGGGGGTTGGGCCGCGGCCTCGACGCGCTCCTCCCGAAGGGCGAGGAGGGCGGCGCCAAGCAGGTGCCGCTCGAGCGGTTGACGCCGTCGCCCTACCAGCCGCGCGCGCGGCTGGACGAGGCGGCGGTCGCCGAACTCGCCGCCTCCGTCGCGGCGCAGGGGGTGCTGCAACCGCTGTTGGTGCGCCCGACGGAGGACGGCTACGAGATCGTCGCGGGCGAGCGCCGCTTCCGGGCCGCCACGCGGGCGGGCCTGAGCACGGTGCCGGTCGTCGTGCGCGACCTCGACGACCGCACGACCCTCGAGGTGGCGATCACCGAGAACCTGCAGCGCGAGGACCTGAGCCCACTCGAGGAGGCGCAGGCGTACGAACGCCTGCAGGGGTTCGGGATGGACCAGGCGGCGGTCGCCGAGGCGGTGGGGAAGAGCCGCAGCGCGGTCGCCAACGCCCTGCGACTCCTGTCGCTGCCCGCCGCGGCCCGCGAGGCGCTCGACGCGGGGCGCATCTCCGCGGGGCACGCCCGCGCGATCCTCGCGCAGCCCGAGGCGCACCGCGGGTGGGCGCTCGAGCAGATCCTGCGGCGCGGGCTGAACGTGCGCCAGGCGGAGGCGTTGCGCGCCCCGTCGGAGGCCACGCCGCGCTCCGCCAGCGACGGGCGCTACGCGGCGCTCGAGGACGACCTGGCCCGGCAGCTCGGCACCAAGGTGCGGGTGCAGGGCGGCCGGAAGGGCCGCATCGAACTGCACTTCCGCTCCCGCGAAGAGCTCGAACGCCTCCTCGAACGCCTCGGCTACCAGGCCTGACCCGGGCGCGTTTCACGTGAAACACGCCGCGCCGGGGAGGCGCGGCGGCGCCGGACCGGGGGGTGGTACGCTGCGCCGGCCGAAAGGCCGTGTGCGCCGTGCGTGCGCGGCTGCGAGGATTCCCCCGTCCGCCCCGCGCGGACCCCAGGAGGCATCATGAAGGAACCGATGCGAGTTGCGGTGACCGGTGCGGCCGGCCAGATCGGCTACGCCCTGCTCTTCCGGATCGCGGCCGGCGACCTCGCCGGCCCCGACCGGCCCGTGGCGCTGCAGCTGCTCGAGATCCCCGGCGCGATGGACGCCGTGAAGGGCGTCGAGATGGAGCTCGCCGACGGCGCGTTCCCGCTCCTCGCGAGCGTCACGTCCAGCAGCGATCCGCGCGAAGCGTTCGAGGGTGCGGACGTCGCGCTCCTGGTCGGCAGCCGCCCGCGCGGGCCCGGCATGGAGCGCCGCGACCTGCTCGAGGCCAACGGCGCGATCTTCACCGCGCAGGGCGCCGCCCTGAACGAGGTCGCGTCGCGCGACGTGAAGGTGCTCGTCGTCGGGAACCCGGCCAACACGAACGCGCTGATCGCCCGCAGCCACGCCCCCGACCTGCCGCCCGAGAACTTCACCGCCATGACGCGCCTCGATCACAACCGGGCGCTCAGCCAGGTGGCGCAGCAGGCCGGCGTCCCGGTCGCCGACGTGCGCCGCATGATCATCTGGGGGAACCACTCCAGCACCCAGGTGCCCGACCTGCACCACGCCACCGTGGCGGGGGCCCCCGCGACCGAGCGGGTCGACGCCGGCTGGGCGAACGACGTGTTCATTCCGACGGTGCAGAGGCGCGGAGCGGCGATCATCGAGGCGCGCGGCGCCTCCAGCGCCGCCTCCGCCGCCGCGGCGGCGATCGATCACGTGCACGATTGGCTGCACGGCACCCCCGAGGGCGACTGGACGAGCATGGCGATCCCCAGCCGCGGCGAGTACGGCGTCGCGGAGGGCCTGACGTACTCGTTCCCGGTGACCGTCTCCGAGGGGCGCATCGAGGTGGTTCCGGGCCTCGACGTGGGCGAGGACGTCGCGGCGAGGATGAAGGCCAGCGAGACCGAGTTGCTCGGGGAGCGCGAAGCGGTCGCCGACCTGCTCTGACCCGCGTCGGGCACGCGTCGCCGGATACGTGGGGGGTCCGAGGGCGCGTGCTACCGTTCCCCGAGATGGCACCGAGCAGGCCGAACGATCACGAGCACGACCCTGCGCACGACCGCTCTCACGAGCACGGCCGGGTCGACGTGCGCGCGCACCTGCGCGCGCACGGGCTGCGCTACAGCCGCCCGCGGGCGGCGATCGTGTCGTTCTTCCGCGAGGAGGACCGCCACGTCAGCGCCGAGGACCTGCACCACGAGCTCCACGCGCGCGGCACGGCGTTGAGCCTGTCGACGGTGTACCTGAACCTCAACGTCCTGAGCGAGGCGGGGGTCGTGCGCGAGTTCCAGGGCAAGCAGGGCCAGAAGCTCTACGACAGCAACGTCTCCCCGCACTACCACCTGATCGACAAGGACACCGGCGAGGTCGTCGACGTGCCCGCCCCCACGGTCGACGGCGTGCCGCTCGGCACCTTCCTGAAGCGCACCGTCGAAGCGGCGACCGGCTGGCAGCTCGAGGAACCCAAGGTGCAGCTGCGCGGGCGCGCCCCGAGCGACGACGACGTCGGCGACGCCGCCGACGCCGCCGACTGACCCGCGCTCCACGTCCGAAGGATGCGCGCCCCGCCGCTCGGCGGGGCGCGCCGCATGTCGCTGCCGCCCGGCCGCCGGACCGGGGGGCGCGGGTAGCCTGACGGCGGCGCCGGCGTCCCGCGGGACGCGAGAAAGGACGTCGATCATGGCCCCGTTGTCCCTCGCCTACGTCTGGCTGCTGCTCTCCATCGCCCTCGAGGTGTTCGCCACCTCGATGCTGCAGGCCTCGCAGCAGTTCACGCGGCCGGTGGCGTCCATCGCGACGGTCCTCGGCTACGTCGGTGCGTTCTACCTGCTCTCCCTCGCCCTCCGCGCGGTCCCGCTCGCCGTCGCCTACGCGATCTGGGCCGGGCTGGGCATCGTCCTCGTCACCCTCGTCGGGGTCGTCGTCTACCGCCAGGCGCTCGACGCCCCCGCGCTGATCGGGATCGCCCTCATCGTCGCCGGTGTCCTCGTCGTCAACCTGTTCTCGGGCGCCGCGACGCACTAGGGCGCCCGGGCCGAACACGGAACACGCCCCGTCCTCGGACGGGGCGTGTTCTCCGGGGGGCGCGCCGGGGCGCGCGGCGGACGGTTACTCGCTCGGGGGCAGGATGACCGCGTCGATGACGTGCACGACGCCGTTGCCGGCCTCGAGGTCGGTCACCGCGACGGTGGCGGCGCCGTTCAACATCACCATGCCGTCCTCGACGGTGACCTCGATCTCGGCACCGTTCACGGTCTCGACCGCGGCGCTGCCGTAGCCGCTTTCGACGGCGGCCAGGACGTCCTCCGCCATCAGCTTGCCGGGCACGACGTGGTAGGTGAGGATGCCAGCGAGATCGTCGCTCGCGAGGAGCTCCTCGGCGGTCAGGTCGAGCGCCTCGAGCGCGGCGGCGAAGGCGTCGTCGGTCGGGGCGAAGACGGTGAAGGGGCCTTCGCCGGACAGGGTCTCGACGAGCTCGGCTTCGGTCACCGCGGCGACCAGGGTCTCGAACCCTTCGTTCTCGAGGGCGACGTCGACGACGGTGCCGGGCATGTCGCCGTGGCCGTCGGCCAGGGCGGCGCCGAAGGCGGCGAGGGCGGCGATCAGGGTGGCGGTCAGCAGGTGCTTCATGAAGACTCCTTCTCTCCTGGGGTCCAGGGACGGAACGGGCGGCGCCTCTGCGCCGTGATCAAGACCCTAGCCGGACGAACCTTGAACAAACCTTGTTCAGGTTCACGGTGGGGGGGGCACCTGGTAGCCTCCGCCATGGCCCCGCCCGACCCGACGCCCGCGACCGACGGCCCCGCCCCCGGCCACGGACCCGGCCCCACCGAGATCCGGTCGCTCGACGGGATGGAGGAGTTCCACGCCTGCGAAGCGATCGTGAAGGTCGTCTGGCAGGTCGACGACCGCGAACTCGTGCCCGCCTCGCACCTCAAGGCCACCCAGCACGCCGGCGGCTTCGTCGCCGGCGCCCTCCAACAGGGGCGCCTCGTCGGGTTCCTCGCCGGCTTTCTCGCCCGCCCGACCCCCACCACCCCCGTCGGGCTCCACAGCCACCTCATGGGGGTCCTGCCCGAGGTCCGCGGGACCGGCCTGGGGCGCGCCCTCAAGTGGTACCAACGGCGCTGGGCCCTCGAGCAGGACCTTCCCTGGATCCGCTGGACGTTCGACCCGCTCCGCGCGCCCGCCGCCCGCCTCAACCTCGAGGCGCTCGGGGCGGTCGGCGTCGCGTACGAACGCGACGTCTACGGCCGCATCGGCGGGGTCCTGGCCGGCTCCCTCCCCAGCGACCGACTGCTGGTGCGCTGGGACCTCGAAGCCGAACGCGTCCTCGCCCGCGCCGGGGGCGCCGCCCCCACCGACCCCGAAGCCGCCGAAGCCGACGCCGCCGAAGCCCTCGGCCGCGACGGCGACGACGCCCCCACCGACCCGGTCCTCGACCTCGACGCCGACGTCGTCGCGGTCGCCGCCCCCCTCGACCTCACACGCGACCTGTACGAACGCCCCGAGGTCGCGAGCGCCTGGCGGGACGCCACCCGCACCACCTTCGAGGCCTACGTCGCGCGCGGCTACCGGGCCGAGCGGTTCGTGCACGGCCGCTACCTGCTGCGCCGCCGCGCCCCCTGACCCGTTACCCCGCGTCGCCTTCGTCGCTCGGCGCCCCGGCGCCGTCCGCGTCCGCGGGGTCCGGCTCGACGCGGCGCACGTGGACCCGGTCGACCCGCGGACCGTCGACCGCCACCACCTCGAACCGCCAGCCCGACGCCGTCACCGCGTCCCCGACCTCCGCCACCCGCCCCGCGAGCGTCGTCACCAACCCCCCGAGCGTCCGGTAGTCCCGGTCCTCCTCGCGCGGCAACGCCGGAATCGCCAGCAGGTCCTTCAACTCCTCGACGTACAACGTGCCGTCCAACTCGTAGGCGTCCTCCCCCAACCGCGTGACGTCGGGCGCGTCCTCGCTGGAGCCGCCCGCCAACTCCCCCAGCAACGCCGTCAGGACGTCCCCCGCCGTCACGATCCCCTCCACCCCGCCGTACTCGTCCAGCACCACCGCGAAGCGCGTCCCCTCCTCCCGGAAGCGCTCCAGCAACGACAATGCATCGAGGCTCTCCGGAACCTCCAGCGCCGGCTCGGCGAGCGCGGCGACGTCGACCGCCTCGCCCAACAACAACCGATCCAGGATCTCGTGCACCTTCACGACCCCGATCAACGCATCCAGCTCCCCCCGCGCGACCGGGAGGCGCGCGTGACTCGCGGCCACCAACGCATCGCGCACGTCCTCCCACGGCGCGTCGGCATCGATCCAACTCACGTCCCGCCGGGGCGTGAGCAACGAACGCACGCGGCGGTCGCCCATGTCGAAGACGTTCTCGATCATCTCGACCTCCGCCCCCCCGATGTGCCCCACCCGGTGGCTCTGCTGCAGCATCCCGCTGATCTCCTCCTCCGACGGCTCCCCGCCCCGGCGCTCCCCCACCCCGAACGGCGCCAAGAGCGCGTTCGTCGACCACGACAACAACGCGACGGCCGGCGCCGCGAGGCGCGACACCGCCCGCATCGGTCGCGCCACGACCCGCGACACCGCCTCCGGCGCGGCCAACGCCACGCGCTTCGGCGCGAGCTCGCCGACGACCAGCGACAGGAAGGTGATCCCCGCCACGACGACCGCGAACGCCAGCGGTTCCGCGACGGGCGCCGCCACCCCCCACGCCTCCAGGCGCGCCGCCGCCGGCCCCGCCAACGCCCGCCCCCCGAACGCGCCGGACAGCACGCCCACCAGACTGATCCCGATCTGCACCGTGGAGAGGAAGCGGTTGGGTTCGTCGAACAGCGCGAGCGCCGCCCGCGCGCCCGCGTCGCCCTCCTCCGCCCGCTGCGCCAGGCGACTCCGCCGCGACGCCGCCAACGCCATCTCGCTCATGGCGAGCACCCCGTTCGCGAGGATCAACGCCACGATGATGGCCACCGCGAACGTCACGCGGGGGTCGCCGCCCGGTCCGGGGGCTCGTCCTCCATGCCGCCAGTATGCCCCACGGTCCCCCCCGCCGTCGCCCGGCGCGCCGCGTCCCGGCGTCGGCCGACCCGACACGGGCGCCCCGGGCGAGCGGGTATGCTCGCCGGCCGATGCCGACCGACTACTACGACCTCCTCGGCGTGGCCCGCGACGCGGACACCAAGGCCATCAAGGCGGCCTACCGCAAGCTCGCGCTGAAGTACCACCCCGACCGCAACCCCGGCGACCCCGACGCGGAGGAGACGTTCAAGAGCCTCAACGAGGCGTACGCCGTCCTCTCCGACGACGAGAAACGCGCCAACTACGACCGCTACGGCACCGCCGAACCCGGCGGCATGCCGTTCGGCGGAGGGGCCGGCGGCGGCGACATCTTCGACATCTTCAATTCCGTGTTCGGAGGCGGCTTCGCCGGCGGCGGCCGGCCGCAACGCGGCCGCCCCGGCGAGGACCTCGAGGCGCGCCTCGAGGTCACCCTCGAGCAGGCCCGCGACGGCGCGACGCTCGAGGTCGAGCTCGAACGCATGGCGGCGTGCGACGTCTGTCACGGCGACCGCGCCGAACCCGGCAGCGACGGCAAGGAGGCCTGCCCCACCTGCGGCGGGGCGGGCCAGGTCCGCAGCCAGGTGCAGTCGCTCCTCGGCACCATGATGACGACGCAGGTCTGCCCCCGCTGCCAGGGCGAGGGGCAGGTCGTCACGCACCCGTGCAGCGGCTGCTCGGGGCGGGGCCGGACGCTCTCCCACGACACCGTCGAGGTGACGCTGCCCGTCGGCATCGACGGCGGCTACCGCCTGCGCATCCCCGGCCAGGGCAGCGCCGGCGTCGACGGCGGACCGGACGGCGACCTGTACGTCTACATCGAGCTCGCCCCCCACGAACACTTCACGCGCGAGGGCGACGACCTCCGCTACGCGCTGCAGGTCGGCCCCGCCCAAGCGGCGCTCGGCGTGACGGTCGAGGTCCCCACCCTCGACGGGGTCGACACCCTCGAGGTGCCCGCCGGGACCCAACCCGGCACCGAGGTCCGCCTCCGCGGCAAGGGCATGCCCCGCCTCCGGCGCGGCGGCTTCGGGGACGAGATCGTCACCGTCCAGGTCGTCATTCCCAAGCACCTCACCCCCGCCGCCCGCGAGCACCTCGAGGCGTACGCCGACGAGGTCGGCGAGGAGGTGCGCGAAACCCACTCGCTGATCGAGCGCCTCAAGGGCGTCTTCGCCGGCCGCCGGCACCGCGAGGACGGCGCGAGCGACTGACCGCCCGCCCCCGACCCCTCCGCTCGACCCCTCAGCTCGGCCCCTCCGCGACCCACGCCTCGAGGGCGCCCTCGACGTCCTCCGCGATCGCCTCGAACGTCCGCTCCGCCGGGTGCCGGGTGAACCACGTGCGTTGCCGCCGAGCGTACCGCCGGGTCGCCCGCACGACCGCCCCCAGCACCTCCGCTTCGCTGCGTTCGCCCCGCGCGAGCGCCGCCGCCTCGCGGTAGCCGATCGCCTGCGCCGCCGTCGCGAGCGCCGCCGCATCCAACGCCGCCGCCTCCTGCGGCCACCCCCCCGCCAGCATGCGGCGGGCTCGCGCCTCGATGCGCGGCTCGAGCGCCGCCAGGGGCGGCCGCAACCAGGTGCGGTCCACCGCCACGCGCGGCGCCCGCCGCGGGAACGCCGACGGCGGGCGGCCGGTCCGCCGCCACACCTCCAGCGAGCGCACCACCCGCCGCGGGTTGCGTTGCGCCCGCTCGGCATCCTCCGGCGCGACCGCCCGGAGCTCCGCGAGGAGCGGCTCGATCCCCTCCGCCTCGACGCGCGCCCACAACGGCGCCTGCACGTCCGGGTCGGCGGCGGGCACCGTCGGGAGGCCCTCGGCGAGGGCGTCGAGGTAGAACCCGGTGCCCCCGACCACGAGGCACGTGACGCCGCGCGCCGCGGCGTCGTGGATCGCCGCCTCGGCGTGCGCGACCCACGCCGCGACGCTGAACGCGTCGCGCGGGCCGACGAGGTCGAGCCCGTGGTGGGGGACGCGGGCGCGCTCCGCCGCGCTCGGTTTCGCCGTCCCGACGTCGAGCCCGCGGTACACCTGCATCGCGTCCGCCACCACGATCTCCAGCCCGTGGCGTTCGGCGAGGCGGAGCGCGACGGCGCTCTTGCCGCTGGCGGTCGGCGCGCCGAGCAGCAGGGCGGTCGGGCGGGAGGCGGTCGGCACCGTACGACGGTAGCAGCCGTCCGACGCCCCGGTGCTATCCTGCCGGCATGGAGCTCGACACGTACGGCACCGCCAGCGACCTCCAGGAGTTGCTCGCGGTTCGCGACTCGATCCAGCGCCTCGTCGAGCACCGCGAGGGCGACGACGCGCTGCTGCCGCGCGCGGAGTTGCGCGACGCGGGCGAGGCGTACCACCTGCTCGTGGACGTGCCCGGCGTCCCGCAGGAGAACCTGGAGATCGCCGTCCAGGGCGCCGAGGTCATCGTGGCCGGCGTCCGGGAGCGCGAGGGCGACGGGGAGCTGGTGTTCGGCGAGCGCCCGCGCGGCCCGTTCCAACGGACCGTGACGCTGCCCGGCGACGTCGACCCCGAGGGCGCGCAGGCGCGCCTCGCGAGCGGCGTGCTGGTGCTGCACCTCCCCAAGCGCGACGGGTCGGCCGGTGGGTCGGCCGGTG
>JAVLCF010000004.1:22803-40827 GCA_031581195.1 Trueperaceae bacterium
CCGACGCGACGCCGGACGCGCGCTGAGCCTCAGTCGCTCAACTCGAACGTCCCCTCGACGTTCCCCTCGATCACCACGTCGTTCGTCTCCAGGTCGTAGCGCAACCGCCGGCCCTTCACCTCGTCGTTCCCGGCGCGGCTGACGGCGGGATCGCCGGTCAGGATCGCGACCCCCGCCCCCTCGTCCAGCTCGAGGGTGTCCGCCTCGCTGACGCGCGCCCCCGCCTCGACCCGCACGCCGCCCGTCAACGTCGAGCGGCCCCCCTCCAGCTCGTACGTCAACGCGTCCCCGTCCGCGCGCACGACGTCCCCGCCGCTGGCCGGCGTCCGGACCAGGTCCACGGGCCCGTCCATCGTGGCGACGTCCGTCCCGCGGTCGAGGAAGAAGGACCGGCCCACCACCCGCGTGCGCCCCTGCGTGAGCTCCACCTCCGGCGCGTCGGCCCGCTCGAGGCCCTCGGGGCAGGGCGGCCGCCCGAACCCGGTGGTGGCGTCGAGCGCCTCCAACGTCTCCGCGTCCGACGGTCCGGCCCCCGCCCCCTCGGCCCCCGCGTCGGGGGGCGGCTGCCGCACGATCATCAGGGGGGCGGCGACGAGCGCCGGTTCCCCCTCCTGCTGCACGATGCGGGCCGTGACGCCGCCCTCGGGGGCGTAGAAGAACGTCGCGCGGTCCTCGGGCGTCGGGTCGCACCCGGGCAGCCGCAGGATCGAGCGCGCCCCCTCGTCGGCCCGCCCGGCGTTCACGAGCTCGATGTCGGCGTCGCTGCGCTCCAGCTGCAGGCGCGTCGCGCTCTGCGCCGCCGCGCCGCCCGCCGCGAGCGCGAGCAGGAGGACGGCGCCCGCCGCCGCGCGCCGCGCCACGACCCCGCGGGCGTGACGCGCAGGGCCGCGCGGCGGCGCGGGACTCACGGCGCCTGCGGAGCGTCCTCGCCGCGTTCCTCGTCGAACAGGAACGCGGTCAGGTCGACGTCGCTGGCTTGGCTCGCGTCGATCGCCTCGACGAAGTCGAACTCGACGTCCTGCAGGATCCGGTCGCTCTCCAGCGTCACGCCGTCCGCTTCGTTCACCGACACCGCCGGCGAGCCGGTGACCTCCGCCAACTTGTCGCCGTCGTCGTAGACGACCTCGTCGCCGGTCGTGACGAGGTCGCCGTCGACGACGCGGACGTTCCCGCGCGCCCACAAGCGCTCGTCCTGCGTCAGGACGCGGATGTCGTCGGCGGTGATGACCAGTTCACCGTCCTCCTGCGCCCGGGTGATCGTGCACTGCGCCTCGAGGCACACGAGGCCCGCGAGGTCGGTCGATTCGTCGTAGCGCAGTTCGTCGCTCTCCGCGCGCTGTTCGCCCGTGACGAGCACCACGTCGCCGCGGTTGACGCTCCGGTCGGTGTCGACGTCGAACTCGACGGCGTCCGCCGTGATCGTGGTGACGTCGTCCTCCTCGGCCTCCGGCGCGATGGTGACGACGCTCCCCCCGCGCAGCACGCCGAGCCCCGTCGCCTCGTCGTACACGAGCCCGGGCCCGTCCGCCTCGAGACGGTCGCGCAGCACCCGCACGCCCCCCTCGAACGTCGCGGTGCGCCGGCCCTTCGCGCGGGAGAGCAGCACCTCCTCGCCCTCGGGCCCCGCCAGCGTCGCGACCGGACCGAGGATCGTCAGGGTCGACACGGTCGCGGTGACGCCGTACGGGTCGGGATGCTCGTAGCGCAGGGGTCCGTAGCGGAGGTTGCCGCTCTGCGTCCCGCCGCTCCCGTCGATCGTGATGACGCGCCGTTCGAGGTCGGCGTCGGTCGGGGACGCCTCCTGCGCCGTCGCGGCGCCGCCCACCACGACGAGCGTGGCGAACGCGAGCGCGGCGAACGAACGGACGGCGCGCGCGAGCGCGCGGCGGGACGGGGGGACGTGGGGGGACGCGTCGTTCATGGGGTGCCTCCGGACGCCTCGGGGCGTTCCTCGAGTTCGAATTCACTGTAGCCGATGGTGTCGGGCCCGCCCGCTTCGAACGACGTGAAGTCGAAGGCGACCCGCATCTCCTCGTAGCGGCTTTCGCCGAAGTCCTCGCCGTAGATCCGGATGCGGGGCACCTCGAAGACGCCCTCGCCGTGATCGACGACGACCTGCCGGCGGTCCGCGCCGCGCATCGCGACGTCGAGGTCGTCCTCCACCAGGTGGACGTCCATCCGGTCGCCGCGCAGGTCGTCGTCGCGCTGGATCGTCATCTCGTCGCTCGTGAGGGTGAAGTCGGTCGTGCTCCCGACCCGCCGCTCGCCGTTCTCGATGCGGCGCAACGTCGTCTCGCGGTTCCCGGGGTCGTACGTCACCTCGGGCGCCTCGAACGTCCACGCCGCCTCGGGGTCGGCCGCCGGGTAGAGGTTCACCGTCGCCGCGTTCAGCCGCACCGCGTCGTCGGCCTGCACGACCGCCTCCTGGGGGGCGAGGGCGAGGGCGAGCAGGAGCACCACCAACCCGGCGAAGCCCGCCACCGCCCAACGGGCGAGGGGGGTCACTCGAACCGGACGCTCCGCACGTGGTACGTCGTCGCGTCGCCCGCCAACGCCAGCTCGACGTCGTCGCCGGCCTTGCGCCCGACCAGCGACTGGCCGAGCGGCGACTCGTCGCTGATCTTGCCTTCGAGCACGTCCGCTTCGTGCGTCCCGACGAGCGCCAACTCCACCTCCTGGCCGGCGTCGTCGACCAACGTCAGGGTCGCCCCGAGCCGCGCGGTGGCGGCGTCGCCCTCTTCGGCGTCGACGACCTCCGCGCGGTGCAGGAGCTCCTCGAGGTCCGCGATGCGGGCCTCGTTCTCGCTCTGCAGCATGCGCGCCTCGTCGTACGCCGCGCTCTCGCGCAGGTCGCCGTCCGCGATGGCGGAGCCCATGTAGGCGCTGATCTCCTCGCGGCGCTCCTCCTTGAGGTAGCGCAGCTCCTCCTCGATCTTCGCCAAGCCCGCGGGCGTCAGGTACACCGGTTCACGATTCGCCATGGATCCTCCCGGGACGGCGCCAGGGGTCGGGACCCGTCGAAGCGTCCGGCCCGTCCCAAGGGACGAGTCTACACCGCGACCCGCCGCCGTCCGGGCCGCCGGATGGCGGACGGAAGGACGTCAGGTGCGTTCGCGGCGGGCGTCGGCCAGCAGCCGCGCGACGGCGTCGTCGGAGACCTGCGGAAACGCGGCGTACCCCTGCCCCACCGCGTGAAACGGGTCCGGCGCCTCGAGGCACACCACGGCGTCCGCCTCGCGCCGCAACCGCGCGAGGGTGTCGGCCGGCGCGAGCGGGATCGCGACGACGACGCGCGCGGGCCCGCGCCGCCGCAACGCGGCCAACGCCGCGCGCATCGTCGCGCCGGTCGCGACGCCGTCGTCGACGACGACGACCGTGGCACCCCGCACGTCGGGACGCTCGCCGTCCGCCCCGAAGCGACGCTCCCGCGCCCCCAGCTCCGCCCGCTCGCGGGCCTCGAGGTCGGCCAACGTCGCCGCGTCGATCCCGAGGCGCACCACCGCGGCCTCGTCGACGGTCTTCGCGCCGCCGCTGGCGATCGCGCCGATCGCGTACTCCTCGTGGCCGGGCGCCCCCAGCTTGCGCACCACCAGCACGTCCAGAGGGGCGTCGAGGGCCTCCGCCACGACGGCGGCGACCGGCACCCCGCCGCGCGGGAGGCCCAGCACCACGCGGCGTTCCCCGGCGCCCGGCGGACCGAGGCGTTCGAGGACCGCGTCGGCGAGGAGGCGGCCGGCGTGGCGGCGGTCCTCGAAGATCACGGGGGGCCGACCTCCGTCCCCTCGGACGCCGTCCTCTCGTACGCCATCCCCGTACGCCATCCCCGCACGCCGCGATCCCTCACCCGGCGTGGCTTCGCGGGAGGCCGGCGACCGCCCCGAGCGTCTCCGCCAACCGCCGGCCGGCCTCGCCGTCCACGACGTGGACGTCGGCCCGGCCGCGCTTCGCAGCGTCCAGCAGGAACGTCTTCAAGGGGGCCCACTCGATCGGGCCGTCGGGGCACACGCGCCGGGCGGCCGCCTCGTCCTCGGCGATCCAGCCGTCCTCGAGGCAGTGCACGACGTCGACGTCGACGTGGGCGGGGACCGCCACGACGGCGAGGTCCTGATCCACGAGGGCGTGCAGCACCGGCGCGAGCCCCGCGACGCCGTCCGCGCTCAGGCGCTGCACGAGCGCGTCGTCCTCCCGCCGGCGCGCGTCGTCGATGCGCGCCAGGAGCGGCGCCTCCCACGCGCCGGGCGGGGCGTCGGGGTCGGCCGGAGCGCTGCCGCGCAGCAAGACCGCGCGGCGCGCCTGCGGTGGGAGGGCCTCCTCCACCTGCGCGACGCGCGGCGCGTCGCCCAGCAACGCCAACCGCGCGCCGGAGCGCGTCGCCAGGGCGGCGTCGACCTGCGCGACGACGTCGCGGACGAAGTCGGCGGTCCAGGCGGCGGTGCGCGCCTCGAAGGCGTCCTGCCCGCTGCCGCCGCGGGCGGGACGCCCGGGCATGCCGGTGGCGTGTTCGGCGAAGCGACGCCACCCGGTCGGGTCGAGGGCGTGCACGTACGAGGCGGCCTCGACCACCTCCCCGAGGTCGGCGACGAACAGGCGCGCGCGGTGCGCGTCGGCGTACGTCGCGACGACGGGGGCGCGGGTCGCGAGCAGCAGCTCGATCGGGGCGGTCCAGGGACGCCCCTGCGCGACGGCGACCTCGCGCGCCCCACCGGGCAGCGGCGGGGCGACCCGCACGAACGCCCAGGCGGGGTCGGCGTCGCCCGACGCCGCCCCAGGGCCGATGGCGTAGGCCAGGTGCCCTTCGGACGTCCCGCGCAGGACCTCGCGGAGGTGTCGGAGGACCGCGTCGCGGTCCTCGCGCGTGAGGTCGGTCGTGCGCAACGCCGCATCGGCGCGTTGCGCGGGCGCGCGGGGGTCCTCCCCGGCGTGCACGTCGAGGTACAGCGTCGTCGTGGGGGCGGGGCGCTCGCGCACCTCGGCGATCCACGCTTCGAGGGTGCCGCGGGCGGGAACGTCGAGATTCGGGGTCGGGGGGGATTGCATGGGTCGCCTCCACCCCCAGCGTGCACGACGCGGACCCCCGAACCGCGTGCGGATGCCCACCCGATCGGCGGAGAGCGGTTGGGTCTCGGGGGTGGCGCGACGGACCACGCAGCCTTTCGCTCGGTGCGGGGCGTGGGGGCGCGAGTTGGCCTCCGACGGGCCCCATCCGGGTCCAAGGGGTACGACGCGGACGCGGGGTGCGCGGGCCACGCAGCACGAAATGAACCTTACAAAACCTTGCTATGACTTACACACCGTTGTTACCCTTCCAGCCGTCATGTTCATGCTTCGCCATCTCACCGTCCGGAGCGCTGCGCGTCGAGGCCACAGGCGTCGGCGTCGCGGAGGGAGTGGGCCATCGATCGCGTCCACGGGGACGACCTCCCACCGCATCACCCGACCACCGAGGTCCTCGGCGAGGCCGTCCCGTGCACGGCGGCGTCGCACGCCGCCCCCCCCTGCGAGGCAGCGCATGCGGACGCGTGCGACGCATGGGCAGGCACCGAACCCCTCCACGTCAAGCGCACGTACCACCTGCGCATCGTCGGATCCGAACCTGCCTGCGGCCACGAAAACGAAGACCTCCGCTTCGTGGCGAACCACCTCGAACCGAACGGCCATTGGAGCTCGCCATGACCATCTACCACTTCAACCGTACGAAGACCGACGCGAACGCGGGTAACGTGGGACCTCGACGGCTCGCCTCGCAACGCATGGTCTCCGCCATCGTTCTGCTGATCGTCGGGTGGGTCGCCTGCAACGTGGGGTATGCCCAAACGACCGACCTGGCCTTCGACGACATCGAGATGAACGACAGCGGTGGCATGGTGCTCACCGCCGACAACGGCTACCAAATCGTGGTGACCGGAGGCACGTCGCTAAATGCGGGAACGGGCAAAGTCTCACTTACCGCCCCCGCGAACTTCACCTTGGAGGCGCAAGGGTTCAAGATCGAGAGGATCGAGTTCACCAACATCGACGACATGGACGACTCTGCACCACGCGATTCCTTCATCGCCTCCGTGCCCGGCACGTGGGCCGACGAAACCAATCTTCAAGTCGCCACGAACTCCGACGGACTGGAAATCTTCACCCTCGATCCGGGCGTTCCGGTCTCGTGGGACGCGGATCGAAGGGACCGCTTACGGGAGGTCCCGGGCGTCGGCGACATTCTGATCAACACCAGCGGCGGCCAAAACCCGAGGAAAGAGGCCGCAAGCTTCCGGCCAGTCCCGACCGTCGAGCGGTTCAGCATTTACTATGACGACATCGACGGTTCGCGGGGCGCGGCGATGGGGTTCCTACTGAAGCCCATCCCCGAGGAGGGGGTCGGACCCCTGACCGTCGCCGTCGTAGACGACGTGCCGCCAACCTTGAGCGGACCGGACGGGTTCGGGGGCACCGCGACCAATTCGGCCATGTTCAACGTCGTGGACGACGGTCACGATCCAAACGCTGCGGCCATGACCGTGACCAGCAATGAACCCCTCGCCGAGCTCGGGCTTTCCGGGCCGGATGCCGAACGGTTCACGATCGACCTCGACGGGCACCTGACGTTCAACGCCTCCCCCTCGTACGCGGGTCCCACAGATGCAGACCAGGACAACCGCTACCACGTGCACATCGAATCCGTCGACCAGGCGGGCAACGCCACGCGCGTCGACGCGACGATCGCCGTCGCCCCCGAGGGCGGCCTCAGTGCCACCGACACGACGTCCCCGACCGTGACCTCCGAGGGGACGAGCCCGAGTGACGCCGAAGGCACGTACACCCACACGGAAGCGAGTTTGGTACCCATCGACCAATTCCAGGCCGATGAGCCCGTCACGTGGAGTCTCAGCGGCACCGATGAGAGCCTCTTCGAGATCGACGCCTCCGGCGTCCTCCGATTTCGTGAGGCGCCCCTTCACGCCGCCCCTCAAGATCAGAATGGCGACAACACGTACGACCTTACGGTCGTGGGCGAGGACGCTTCGGGCAATGCCACGGCAAAGACGATTCACGTGAGCGTTCAAGAAACGACGCCGACGCTGACGGGCCCCGACGGCCCGGGCCGACTGACGGTCGGCACCGAGTTCAAGCAA
The DNA here is from genome assembly GCA_031581195.1 of Trueperaceae bacterium. Taxonomy (NCBI): domain Bacteria; kingdom Thermotogati; phylum Deinococcota; class Deinococci; order Trueperales; family Trueperaceae; species Trueperaceae bacterium. Next base: position 29,925 of record JAVLCF010000004.1, read on the forward strand.
ACCCTCCCTGAAGAAAATTACGTGATCGAGGGCGGTTCGCGCGTCGATGGCGACGCCAGTACCTTCAACCCCGACAATCGGTTCGACCCGGTGAAGGGACGCAACTACGCCGGAAAAATCACCTCGGACGTGCCCGTCGGGGGATGGGCCGTCGTGGACACCTCCTCCCCCGACGGGGATCGCTTCGACGTCACGTCGTCCGGGCTCGTGTTCTTCGATCACGATGGAGACGCCTCGAGCGACCCGCCGGACTACGAATCACCCAACGACGCAAACGGCGACAACGTCTACGAAGCGCTTTTCGAAGCGACGGACGACGAGGGCGACTCGCTCGTGGGCCCGGATGGCACCCCCATCACCGCAGGGTTCACGCTCACCATTCAAGACGTCGTCGAGGGGGTCCTCCCGGGGAGCGAAGCCACGCAGGCGCAATACGGCGATCGCGATGGAGACGGCGTGCCCGACGCGTTCGACCCTTCCCCGGACGAGTACGACCCGCAAGGCTTCTTCTACTGCGCGGACGACGGACGAATCGTCCCCGGGGGCGGCATCGTGGTCGAAAACGGGTCCGGGGGCACGAACAGCGACGTCGGGACCGCCAACGACATTCGCATCGTCCGAGACGGAAGCGACGGGGAATTTCAATGGTTTGCGCAAAAGGAAGATACCTACGCCGTGGAGTACGTCCCCCCGCCCGGCACGACTCTCGTCGAGACCGAAAACGAAGGCCGCCTCGACGTCACGAACCTTCTTCCCGACAACCCCGCCTTCATCGGATCCGAAGAGGACGGCGCCGGCGGCGTGCTGGTCGACTTCACACCGGCAGCCAACGCGTACTATGACGAGTTCGTCATCGAGGCCGGTGACCCTCACGTGTTCGGCAACAACGTGGCCCTGACCGACTGTGCAATCACCCACTCCGTCGTCGTCGTGCAGGACGGTCGGGAAGGTGCGGCCGGGCAGGAGGGGGACGTGGTGTTCGAGATCGTGGCGGACGATCCCGCCGAGGCCGACCAGGTGTTCGCGTACACGCTCGACGGGACCGCGGAGCCGGGGGTGGACGTGGACGCCGACGCCACCGGGACGGTGACGTTGCCGGAGGGGGAGTCCCGCGTCCGGATCTCCGTTCCCGTGTTGGATGACGATCGGATCGAGGGCGATGAGACCGTGGTTCTCAACGTTCTTCGCTATGACGAAGGGGGGGACGTGACTTCGTTCACGCCCGCCCTCGTCGCCACGGCCACGGTGCGCGACGCCCCCGAGGAGGAGGTGGTGGAGGACGTCATCCCCTCCGTCGTCGTCGTGCAGGACGGTCGGGAAGGTGCGGCCGGGCAGGAGGGGGACGTGGTGTTCGAGATCGTGGCGGACGATCCCGCCGAGGCCGACCAGGTGTTCGCGTACACGCTCGACGGGACCGCGGAGCCGGGGGTGGACGTGGACGCCGACGCCACCGGGACGGTGACGTTGCCGGAGGGGGAGTCCCGCGTCCGGATCTCCGTTCCCGTGTTGGATGACGATCGGATCGAGGGCGATGAGACCGTGGTTCTCAACGTTCTTCGCCATGTCGAAGGGGGCGACGCGATTCCGTTCACGCCCGCCGTCGTCGCCACGGCCACGGTGCGCGACGACGACACGGCCGAGATTCGCGTCACGCCCCACGACCTCTACGCAATGGAGGGGCAAGACGACCACGGGGTGCTGGGCTTTCGGCTCGAGGGCGTCCCCACGCGCGACGTGGTCATCACCCTCGAGGGCGACGATCAGTGCGCCGTCGTTCCCAGCGAGGTGGTGTTCACACCGACGGCGTTCACCGAGGAACGGCTCGCCAACGTCGTTGCGATCAACGACGACGTCCGCGAGGGACCGCATGACTGTCAACCGACCGCGACCGTGACGTCCAAGGATCCGAACTTCGACGGGCTCAACGTCGACCTCCCGGTCGTGGAGCTGGGCGACGGGCTGGTCGATCAGGTTCGAGACCCGTTGGGTGACGTTCTGCACGAGCGGCTACGCGCCGAAACGGAGCATCAAAACGACCTCTTCTTGGGCGTTGCACGCGAAGCGCGCCGAGCCCTCCTACGCACCGAGAGCGACCCGATCGGCGCCTGCCGATCGGCGTTGGCATGGCGGTCGACCGCACGGCCGGTCGTGTTCCGGCCGGGATCCGACGTGATCGAGACGCCCTCCGAAGCCACGGTGCGGAGTTGGGTGGACACGCTGCTTCGTTGCACCTCACTCCACGTGGAGGCGGCGGGCATCACGAACGACGCCGACGCGTCCCAGGCCGAACGCGACCTGGCGGAGCGACGGGCCGAGGCCGTGCGCCGCATGCTCGTCGCACACGACGTTGCCCCGGAGCGCATTCGCATCGGCGTCCACCCGGGAACCGCTGACCCGCACGGCGGAACGCCGCACGTGACGCTCCTGGCGGTGAAGGGGCAGGATGCCCCGACGCAAGGCGACCAAGACCCGTGCATCCGCGACCCCGAGTTTCGATGGAGTGGATATGCCGAGGTCGGCTCGGAACCGCTGCGTGCCGATGCGGATGCCAGCGACGTTCGCTACGACTGCCAGACCGGCGTGGAACGCTCCACGACCGGGCGCATTTCGGCGTCTCAAGTCGCCGATCTCGGCCTGCAAAGGACCCTCGAAGCCACGACGAGGTGGGAGGCATGGCGAAGCGTCGATGAACTTCGAGGGTACGCAGCGCACGTTCGCACCTCGCGTTCGACGATCTCGGCGCAAGCGGAGGGAGACATGGGCGGCACGGCGGTGCACGCTGGAGTCTACGGAGCTCGACGCTTCGATCCCGGACTGAGTGTCGACTACTTCGCGTTTGCCGGGGTGGGCCGGACCACCTTCGACACGCGGTGGGCTCGGTCGGGCGACACCATCGCGGCGGCCGGGGGGCACGTGAGCGCAACCCTTCACGGGGGTCTCGCGGCGTCCAACACGATTCGCTCCGGGGCGTGGTCGCTCATTCCGCGTGCAGGGGTGAGCTTCTCGCGCGCCATGGCAACCGATGCACGGTTCGAGGCCAGCCAAGACCGCATGAGTGAGGTGGGTACCGTCGAGGTGGCCGACGTGAACCTCGTTCGAGGCTTCGTCGAACCGACCCTTGTCCTCGAGCCGTCCCGAGCCAACGCCGAGGATCGCGGCGAAAGCCCCGAGCAGAGGCTCGAACTCGCGCCACATGTGCGCTGCGATGGAGCCTCGCAAACCGACGGCATCGCATGCGGGTACGGCGCCGACCTCACGTACGAACGTCAGGGCGATCACGAGGATGACGGGATCGGTTTGACGGTGAGCTACGATCGCAGCGACGCGTTCGTGCGCACCAGCCTCGAATTTCATCACCGCGTCGCCGTCCACGGGGAACGTGGAACGTTCGAAACGCGCCTCGGGGCGTCGGCGGACGGGGCGGCGCGACTGTCGACCCGACTCGATTGGACCTATTGAGCGGCGGGTCCGGACGGCGCGAAGGGGTGACGGCGCCTCGCACGGTCCCCGGCTTGGACGGTGACGTCCGTGCCGGGGCCCCCGCCGTCACTGCCCGTGGCACGTCAGAATTGCGCGGCCCTCGCGAACGACCGCGTGCTTGACCCGACGACGACGCAGAGAACGGCCTTCCTCGGTGTGCACGCTGGCGCAACGGGGAACGAGGACGCAGATGGAGCCCTCGATTCCGCTTTCGTCACGAAACGCGTCCCCCGACGGCACATGGGTCGAGAGAAGCATGTACCTGCGTCGAGCGCGCAGGACGCGCATCCGCAGAGGGTGAGTCAGGCTCGAGCGGCACGTGCGTCGACCGTATGAGCGTCGATGGCGTCCTGCGAGCCGTAAGCGCCCATCGTGGGCCGCGAGGGGGGCAGTTCCCGTGAAGCCCGTATACTACGTTTCCGGGATTCGAGGTGCACCGCGCCGCGCGGGCCTAGGCCTGCCCGCCGGAAACGCTCGAGGTAGGCAAGGATGGAAGATCGCCCCCAGGGCCCTTAGCTCAGTGGTGAGAGCAGGCGACTCATAATCGTTTGGTCACTGGTTCGAATCCAGTAGGGCCCACCACTTATTTTTGCGTGATGGACGAAGCTCACTGGCTTATGCCGAAACGGGCTAAGCGACCTTTGGCGGTTTGGTGTGCGAGTGGGTGTGCGAGGTATTTTCCGCCTCATCGCTGCGCCGTCTCTTCATTCATACGTCGAAATGCTTGTCGACGGCCATGAGATGCTCCTCATCGGCGGCTAGTTGATTCCCCACGGATGGCCACAACGCACTGTACGGCGCAGCCTGATACCCTTCGCGAGCGGTACGACAGGAAGGATTTCGAGCGTTGTAGCAGTCATCTACATAGAATGAGCTCCGCATACGTCTCGCCTGACGTTTCCTATCAGATCCATGGAATCGCGCACCCGACACATCTCGCTTCACGAATGCCAACGGCGTTGCAAAAACGTAAGAACGCCACATCAGGTCCCCGCTTGGTGTCGTTCCACACCAGATCATGAGGCTTTAGCCCCTAATGGTCATTGCGAAACTCGGGTGGCGCCTGAAACGTTTACGGGTGACATACGCTGCCGCGCATGCAGCCCGACCACTGCTATCAGTATGGTATCATTCGTTTATGGCCTTGACAGTGCGCACCGATCCTGAGCTTGAAAACGCCCTGAAAGCGCTTTGCGAGAGTGAAAGCCTTTCACGCCAAGAAGTGATTCGCCGAGCCGTTCTGGATCGGTTCGAGGTTTCCGTGCATCGCCAACGAGTTGAGTCTGCGACTGACGTCGCCATGGAGCGCTGGAGCGACGTCTTAGATCGCCTTGGATCAGCTTGACCGAGCCAGAACCTACACCGACCGAGTTTCTTGACCTCCAAGATCTTCTAGCGCTCACTCGACGCCTTGACGTCGGGCCTGTCCGAGACCTCGGCCTTCTCGAGGCGGCTTGTTCGCGGCCACAGGCGAGCTTGATGGGTGTTGATGCGTACCCCACACTCGCTGGAAAAGCTGCAGCTCTCACTCACTCCGTCGTAACAAGTCATGCCTTGGTCGATGGAAACAAACGCCTTGGACTCCTCGCGCTCGTGGTCTTTCTCGGCATTAACGACATGGTTTTGAACCTCAGCGACGATGAGGCATTTCACTTCATCATGGAAATCGCATCAGGGCAATACGATGTTATCGAGATCGAAACGACCCTGGCGGAATGCACCGCACCATTCGAATTTCATTGATCGCTCGTCAGCGTATCGAAAGGTCCAACGCTTTTCGCCAACAGCCTCTACCAGTCCGCGTTTCTCTACGCCCGCGACCAACGGATTCCCGTACTGGTCACGTGAAACAATCGTGGTTTCGGCGGGCGTCTTCAATCGGTCATCGCAACACATTGGGCATACGCCTCGGCTGGTGATCGCCAGTCGAGTGTCTTTCGGGGTCGTTGGTGGAGGCTGTCCGCGACCGCATCGAGATCAGCTTGATTGGTCGTATCGAAGTCGGTTCCTTTCGGAACGTATTGCCGTAGGAGTCCGTTCGTGTTTTCGAGGCCGCCTCGCAGGCAGGTGTCAACGCCGGTTTGGTCGTGGACGCCGTCCAATTTAAAACCGGCGGCCACACCACGGCCCCGCGCCCATCCCTGCTCGGACCGACCTCCCCGTGCCGCGGCACGGGGGCGCGACGTCGGAGGCGCCCGCGGCCCACGTTTGGGTTCGGTGGAGGTCCCTGGGACGGCGGCTGGTATCGCGGAACCTCGTCTTCGTCGTGGTATGCACATCTCCTACCTTCGCTTCGCGGAGGGGTTCGAGGGGTTCGCCGAGAACCGGAAAGGGTGGTTCACGTGAAGAAGGCATTGGGCATCGTGGCCGCGCTCGCCGCAGCCGCAGGGATCGTGAGCGGGTGCGCGACGAGTTCGCCGCCGTCCCCGCCGTCGTCCGCGCCGTTGAAGCTTGGCTACCTGCTGCCGGAGACGGGGAGGCTCGCGTTCGTCGGTCCCCCGATGATCTCGGGTGTGCAGTTCGCCGTCGCGGAGATCAATGCCGCTGGGGGCGTGCTCGGCCACGAGGTGGAGCTTCTGCGTGGCGACGAGGCCGACGATCCCGATCGCGCTCGGGAGGAGGCGAGCCGTCTGCTCTCGAGCGGGGTGCACGGGATCGTCGGTGCTGCAGCGACCGGGATGACGTTGTCCGTGATCGACGACGTCACGGGCGCTGGGGTCGTTCAGTGCTCTCCCTCCAACACGGGGATCGGTCTCACGACCTATCCCGACGGCGGCTACTACTTCCGCACGGCACCCAGCGATGCCGTTCAGGCCCCCGTCCTCGCCGACCTCGTCGCCGAAGCGGGCCACACGACGGTGGCGATTGCGGCGAGAGACGACGCGTATGGGGTTCCGTTCCTCGAACAGGTGCGCCGGAGCCTCGCGGCCCACGGCGTGACGGTCGTGCTCGAGCAGGTCTACGATCCCGAGGGAGGTGCCTTCGGCTCGGTGTCCGAGGCGATGGTCGAGTCCGGTGCGGACGCGTACGTGATGCTCAGCTTCCTCGAGGGTGCGCCGATCATCCAGGGCCTGCTCGATTCCGGCGTGGAGGCAAGGCACGTGTTCGGTGCGGACGGGATCGCGGGGGCGGCGTTCGCCGACAACTTCGCCTCGCCCGCGGTTCTCGAGGGCATGCGCGTGACCGTTCCCACGGCCTTCGTCCCGGAGTCGTTCGAAGCTCGGTTGCTCGAATTCAACCCGGAGCTGGTGGATTTCCTGTTCTCGCCCAACGCGTACGACTGCGTCAACGTGATGGCGTTGGCCGCGACGGTGGCGGGATCGACGGCGTCGGAATCGATGCGGGACCGCATGATCGCCGTGACGCACGGGGACAACGCGTGCACCACGTTCGCGGAATGCATGGCGTTCGTCGAGGCGGGTGAGAGCATCGCCTACCAGAGCGCGGTCGGTATTCCCCTGAACTTCATGGAGGTCCGTGAGGGGGGTGGCGAGCCATCTCGCGCATGGATTGAGACGTCGACGTGGGAGAACGGCGCCTACCGTTCGACCGGACTCCGTGTCGGTGACGTGCTGGACGTCGGCGACTAGGTCGCACGCGACGCATCGAAGGGCGGGGGACGGAGGACGCGATGCTCCGTGGGGTCACCGAGGAGGTGCGCGTGTCGCGGGGGTGCGTCTCGCCCGTCGGCTGGCGTTCGCGACGTCCGTTGATGCGCCCGAACACCAGCGCATCCTTAGCGGTGGATGGACATGAGGTCGTGGGTTCTTCGGTGGAGGTGGTCGAGGGCGCTTGATCCTTGATGCCGCCGTGTTCGCGGGGGCGTCGTCGTGCACGCTGCCGGGCCGGTCGGCTGAGGCGGGTGGGAGGGGGCACGTGCCGCCATACGCCGATTCCCGCGTGAGGGCCTGGATGAACCGTTCGGGCGTGCCGTGGATCCCGGGCGTGTACGGCCGGGTGCGGGTGGGACGAAGACCGTGGGCCCGTAGGAGGGCGGTGAAGGCCTTGCCGTGGAAGCACGAGCCGTCGTCGGTCATGACGCGTTCGACGCGCATGCCGATCTGCGCGTCGAACGCCAGGGCCGCCACGAGGAACGCGATGGCGTCGGCCGTCCCCTCGTCGGGCTGCACGTCGGACCCGCCGCTGCGGGACCGACCGTCGGCCGCGACGAACACGAACTCCCAGCTGTCCGTGCGTGCGCGCGGTTCGCTCACCGGTCACCCCGTGGCCCGCCGTCTCGATCCGGACACGGTTCTCGATGTCGAGATCGATCCACGTCCCCGGCGCGCCCTCCTCGTCGTGGTGCGCGGGGGATGGGTCTACGTACGTGCGTGGGTTCATGCCGTGTCCCGTCGGGATCCCCCGCCCGGTACCGTTCTTCCGCAGGATCCGACGTCCCAAACGCACCACGTTCATGCGGCCGACGACATCCTGCGGCGTTTTGCGGGTCGGCCTTTTCGGCCGGCGGGAGTGATCCCGCACGCCATGCTCGACGTTCTCCCGGAAACGATGCAGGCACGTGCTGGCGGCATCCCGCATCGTCCGGTCGTGCTCGGCGGCCGCTCGAATCGTTCAGCCCTCCTCGACCACCCGACGAGGAAGCACCTTGCGCTTCGTGGACGTCGAGGCGGCCCTGGCATGAAGCTTCCTGCTCGACCTCGTTGCCCCGATGGGCGACGACGCACAGGACCTGCAGGTACGACATCGCTCGAGATCCCCACCGCCCCTCCCCCTCTCACCAGACGGGCAGGTCGTCTTGAAAGGTGCTCCACACCGGTAGTCCCGCGCTCGCTTCGTCCTCGGTGACCAACGCTTCGTCGAGGCGAGCGCGCAAGGCGTGTTCCTCGACGCCGATTCCAATGACGGCGATGCGATGCTTTCGGTCACCCCAAGGCTCGACCCAATCGGCGCGGATCGCGGCGACCTCCTCCTCGGGGACGTCCCACGACCCTTCGGGCTCGACGGCCCACCACGTGCCGATCGGTTCGATGGTGATCGAACGCCCCGCAAGGGAAAGGAGCCCGACGTACGCAGGCCTCGTGGCGAGCCAGAAAAAGCCTTTCGCGCGAACGACGCCCACCCATGTTTCGTCGTCTGCCAGAAGCGCTTCCAACCGCTTCGGGTGGAAGGGCCGCCGGGCCTCGTAGACGAACGAACGAATCCCGTACTCTTCGGTTTCCGGGATGTGCTCCCCTTGCAACTCCTGGATCCAGGCACTCGATTGCGAGACCTGATCGAGGTCGAAGTGGCCCGTGGCCAGAACGTCGCGTGGGTCGACCGCTCCATGCTCGGCCCGCACGATTCGCGCGTGGGGGTTCAAAGATTTGAGCGTCGCTTCAACGCGGTTCAGGTGGTTCGCATCGACGAGGTCACACTTGTTGACGACGAGGACGTCGCAGAACTCGACTTGGTCGGTCAGCAGGTCGACGACCGTCCGTTCGTCATTTTCGTCGGCGCGCTCGCCGCGTTCATGAAGGGCGTCGGTGGTGCCGAAGTCGTCGAGGAAGGCGGATGCGTCGACGACCGTCACCATCGTATCGAGGCGGGCGACCTCGTGGAGTCCCCGCCCGGTCTCGTCATCGAATACGAACGTTTGGGCGACGGGGAGCGGCTCGCTGATGCCTGTGGATTCGATGAGGAGGTAGTCGAAACGTCCATCTCGCGCGAGCCGGCTGACCTCGGCCAGGAGGTCTTCGCGGAGAGTGCAGCAGATGCACCCGTTCGTCATTTCGACGAGCGCCTCTTCGGTGCGGGAGAGTTCGGCGCCGCCTCGCGCGACCATGTCGTGGTCGATGTTCACCTCGCTCATGTCGTTGACGATGACGGCAACCCGAAGACCTTCGCGGTTTGTGAGGACGTGGTTCAGGACCGTCGTCTTTCCGGCCCCAAGGAAGCCGGACAGAACGGTTACGGGGAGGGGTGCGGCGGGTTCGAGGGGCACGCGGACGTCCTTTCGGTGGGGGTCGCGAGGTTCGTTCGGGGACGGCTTGTGGTGGCGTCGGGGGACGTGAGGCCTGCGTCTTCGAGGATGTCGTCGAGCATGAGGGGGAGAACGTGACTTGCAGACGCCAGCGTGAGCGCGGCGTAGCCCACGCGCCCAAACGCGAAGGCGCCCAAGGGGTAGATCGGTGGGAGGCCTTTCCACCTCCCGGCGGCGTCGAGGATCGGAGTGTTTCGGGCGGGTCCACCGACGTTCACGGGCGCCTTGGCCGAGCTTGCGGCCTCTGCAAGGAAGGGCAGGTCACGGATCCGTGGCGATGCCCCCGTGGCGGCGACGACCAGGTCGTATCGCTCCACCTGGCGTCCTTGGGGGGCCTGGTCGAACACCACTTGCGCTTGGCCGAACACCTCGTCGACGTGGCGGACGCGGGTGTGGTGCTCGACCCGAATGCCGCGTTCGGAGGCTCGGTCGGCCGAGCCCGGCACCGCGCTTCGGGGAACGTGCATGTTTTTGAGGATGCGTCGCCGCTCGCCGTTGCTTCGGCGTGCGAAGCGGGTGATGACGTTGGGGTCGCACCACCGCGTTGGAAAGGGGAACTGGCGTTCGACGGGGTGGGGATGCCGGCTGAGGAGCGTGACGTGGGCGCCGCGATCGGCGTAGGCAAGGGCGGTTTCCCAGGTGCTGGAGTTCGAGGAGCCGATGACGGCCACGTGGCGCGGCAGAGGGTCGGCGGGAGGTCCGTCGAACGAGTGGCGACGGAGCGTCCGTGGGAGCCTCGTCCAGCCGTCACGCCAGGGCTCGGGAAGGTAGCGTTGCGTGGCAACGCCGACGGCGACGAGCAGGACGGTGGCGTCGACCACGTCTCCGGTGTCGAGTTCCAGGGTCCAGGTGTCGGCGTTGGGCGTCGCGCGGATGACGCGTCCTTGGAGGACGGGGTCGTCGGCGTGGTTTCGTCGAGCCAGGTCGTTGGCGTATGCGTGAACGTCGGCTCGGCGTGCTCGGTGGCGTTCGCTCGCTCGCTGTTCGTTGAACTGTGCGTCATCGGCCATGGCGAGCGAGTAGACGTCCGCCAGTGGGCGGTGTTCCTGAGCGTTGCGCCAGGCGGTCATGGATCGCGATGGATCTCCGAGTGTGAAGTCGAACTCGCGGGGGCTGCGCAGGTGCGTGACGTGCTGCATGGGTCCACCCGCTCCGTAACTCGGGAGCCACTCGGTCGCACCGTCGATGAGCAGGTAGGCGCCTTCGAGGCCGCGGTCGCGGAGTAGTAGATGGAGCGCAAGGCCGTGTGGGCCGCGGCCTCCGATGACGGCAATGGGGGTGCGGTGCCTCACCGAAGCTTTTCTTCGTGAAAGCGAACGTGCCTGCGCAGGATGGGGTCGTATTTCCGGAGGGAGAGGCGGGAAGGGGTCGTTTGACGGTTTTTCGTCGTGACGTAGCCGTACCCCGTACCGGCCGAGCTACGGAGAACGACCTTGATGCGCG
>JAVLCF010000005.1 GCA_031581195.1 Trueperaceae bacterium
GCGGAGGCGGCGGAGGCGGGAGAAGCGCTGCAGCGCGTCGCTCTCGTCCAGCCCGAGGGCGCGGGCGTACAGGCGCAGGAAGTTGCGGGCGTAGACGTCCTCGGGGAGCGCCGCGAGGTCCTCGCGTTCGAGGGCCTCGAGGTACGTCGCGCGGACGTGGGTGTGGCCCGCGACGGTGGCGAGGTCGAGGCCCGCCTCCTCCCGCGCGGCGCGCAACCAGTCGCCGAGGTCGGGGGGCGCGGGGGGGCCGCCGACGGCGCCGCGTGGGGGGGTGGGGCCGTCGGGGCGGTCGGCGTCGTGGTTCATGTGGACCCTCCGGTCGGGGTGGACGTCAACGCCGCCGCGACGCGCGTGGCGAGCGCGGCGTTGGCGTGCAGGAGGCGGAGGTTGACGTCGACGGTCGCGCCGTCCGAGTGGCGCGCCAGCGCGTCGAGGAGGTACGGGGTGGCGTCGCGGCCGGCGATCCCGGCGGCGTCGGCGTCGGCGTACGCCGCGCGCAACCAGCCGGCGTAGGCGTCGGCGTCGAGGCCGGGATCGACCGGCTGCGCGAGCAGCAGGGCCTGGGGTTGCCCGAGGGCGTCCTGGGCGCGTTTGATGCGCGCGACGGTGGCGGGGTCGTCGGCGCGGGCGGGGACCCGCAGGTCGGTGGTGGCGACGTGGAAGCCGGCGAGGTGGTCGGTGCCGTAGCCGACGACCGCGACGCCGGCGCTCTCGAGGCGTTCGAGGGTGGCGGCGGCGTCGAGGAGGCTCTTAGGGCCGGCGCAGACCGTGACGAGGGGGGTGCGGGCGAGGGCGGCGAGGTCGGCGGACTCGTCGTAGCCGCCGCCGGGGTGGACCCCGCCGATGCCGCCGGTCGCGAACGTCTCGATGCCGGCGCGTTGCGCGGCGTAGAGGGTGGTGGCGACGGTCGTGCCGGCGTCGCGGCCGTGCGCGACGAGGGCGGCGAGGTTCCAGGTGGAGGCCTTGTCGGCGCCGGGTTCGGCGAGGCGCACGAGGTCGTCGTCCTCGAGCCCGACGACGACGGTGCCGTCGAGCACGCCGACGGTCGCCGGTTCGCCGCCGTTCTCGCGGACGGTGGCCTCGAGGCCGCGCGCGAGGGCGAGGTTGTCGGGGCGGGGGAGGCCGTGGGTGACGACCGTGGATTCGAGCGCCACGACGGCGACGCCCTCGTCGAGGGCGGCGCGGACGCGGGGGGCGACGGAGAACGCCATACGCCGGGCATGATAGCCCAGGGACGTCGGTCGCTCCGTGCCGGCGCGGGCGCGTGGTACCGTTCTCGGCCGTGGAACTCCCCGCCCTCGGTCCGCTCCTTCCGCTCGTCGAGCAGGTGGGGTTCGGTGCGGTCGCCGGCTTCGTCGCCGGGTTCGCCGTGAAGAAGCTCGGGAAGCTCGCGGCGTTGCTGCTGGGCACCCTGTTCGTGGTGGTGCAGGGGCTGGCGTGGGTGGGCTACGTGCAGGTGAACTGGTCGGCGGTGCAGGCGGACGCCGAACCGTGGGTGGAGGCGGCGGCGTTGCGTGAGGGGTGGGGGGCGTTGCTGGACGTGCTGACGTACAACCTGCCGTTCGCGGCGGCGTTCGTGCCGGGCCTCCTCCTCGGCCTCCGGCGTGGCTGACATCATCTGAGTGCGCCACGCTCAACCGACTTGACATCTCGAGGTCGGGGGCGTAGCATGGCCCCAGTTGGCACTCTCCATCGGGGAGTGCCAAACGCGTGGGCCCCCCCACGCAATTCCCACGAACGTAGGAGGAGACCATGACGCTCAAACCCCTCGGGGACCGCATCGTCGTCGAAGTGATCGACGAGCCGCAGACCACGGCCAGCGGCATCGTCCTGCCCGACACCGCGCAGGAGAAGAGCCAGCGCGGCAAGGTGATCGCCGTCGGCTCGGGCAAGCTGCTCGACAACGGCGACCGCGCCGCCATGGAGGTGTCGGAGGGCGACACCGTCGTGTTCGCCAAGTACGGCGGCACCGAAATCAGCCTCGACGGACGCGAGTTGATGATCCTCAACGAACGCGACGTCCACGCCGTCATCGACTGACCCCCCCGCACCAGGAAAGGACATCATGGCCAAAGATCTGTACTTCAAGGAAGAGGCGCGCCGCAGCCTCGAGCGCGGCGTCAACGCCGTCGCCAACGCCGTCAAGGTCACGCTCGGGCCGAAGGGCCGCAACGTCGTCCTCGAGAAGAAGTTCGGCAGCCCGACCATCACCAAGGACGGCGTCACCGTCGCCAAGGACATCGAGCTCTCCAACCACCTCGAGAACATCGGCGCGAAACTGCTGATCGAGATCGCCAGCAAGACGAACGACATCACCGGGGACGGCACCACCACCGCCACGGTGCTCGGCCAGTCGATCGTTCGCGAAGGCCTGCGCAACGTCGCCGCCGGCGCCAACCCGCTCGCGCTCAAGCGCGGCATCGAGCAGGGCGTCGACGCCGCCGTCGACGCGATCCACGGCATGGCGAACCCGGTCGAGGACAGCAAGGCCGTCGCCGAAGTCGCCTCGATCAGCGCGAACGACGCCTCCGTCGGCCAACTCATCGCCGACGCGATGGACAAGGTCGGCCGCGACGGCGTCATCACCGTCGAGGAAAGCAAGTCGCTCGACACCGAACTCGACGTCGTCGAAGGCATGCAGTTCGACAAGGGCTACCTCAGCCCCTACTTCGTCACCGACAGCGACGCGATGGAAGCGGTCCTCGAGGACGCCTACCTGCTGATCCACGAGAAGAAGATCAGCGCCCTCAAGGACCTCCTGCCCGTCCTCGAGCAGGTCGCGCAGACCGGCAAGCCGCTCATGATCATCGCCGAGGACATCGAGGGCGAAGCCCTCGCGACGCTCGTCGTGAACAAGCTGCGCGGCACGCTCAACATCGCCGCGGTCAAGGCGCCCGGGTTCGGCGACCGCCGCAAGGAGATGCTCAAGGACATCGCGGCCGTCACCGGCGGCGAGGTCATCAGCGAGGAGCTCGGCCACAAGCTCGAGAACGTCCGCATCGACCAGCTGGGCCAGGCCAAGCGCGTGCGCATCAGCAAGGACGAAACGACGATCATCGAGGGCCAGGGCGACGCCGCCTCCATCGAGGCGCGCGTCAAGGGCATCCGCACCGAGATCGACAACACCGACAGCGACTACGCCCGCGAGAAGCTCCAGGAACGCCTCGCGAAGCTCGCCGGGGGCGTCGCCGTCATCCGCGTCGGGGCGGCCACGGAAACCGAACTCAAGGAGAAGAAGCACCGCTTCGAGGACGCCCTCTCCACCGCCCGCTCCGCGGTCGAGGAAGGGGTCGTCGCCGGCGGGGGCGTGACGCTCATCCACGCCGTCGCCGCGGTGCAGAAGGTCATCGACGGCCTCGACGGCGACGAGCGCACCGGCGCCAGCATCCTCGTGCGCGCGCTCGAGGAGCCGGCCCGCCAGATCGCCGAGAACGCCGGCGCCGAGGGCTCCGTCGTCGCCAACGCCATCAAGGCCAAGAACGACGGCAAGTACGGCTACAACGCCGCGACCGACGCCTACGTCGACGACATGTTCGGCGCCGGCATCGTCGACCCGACCAAGGTCACCCGCACGGCGCTGCAGAACGCCGGCTCGATCGGTGCGCTGCTGCTCACCACCGAAGCGGTCGTCGCCGACCAGCCCGAGGACGACGACGCCGGCGCGGCCGGCGGCGCCGGCGACATGGGCGGCATGGGCGGCATGGGTGGCATGGGCGGCATGGACTTCTGATCCAGCCCCCCACGCCCCGCGGCGCCCCGCGCGCCGCACGCCACGCGAACGCGCCCCGGACCGATCCGGGGCGCGTTCGCCGTTCGGGACGCCGGCGTCAGGAGCGAAGCAACGACCGACCCGTCATCTCCGGCGGAGCCGCCACGCCGAGCAGCGCCAACACCGTCGGCGCCACGTCGCCCAACACCCCGCCCTCCCGAAGCTCGACCGGCCCGGCCCCCGTCACGATGCACGGCACCGGATTCGTCGTGTGCGCCGTGTGCGGCCCCCCGTCCGCCGCAAGCATCGTTTCGGCGTTGCCGTGATCGGCCAGCACGATCGCCACGCCCCCCTTCGCCCGCACCCCCTCCAGCAGCCGCCCGAGCGCCCGATCGACCGCCTCGCACGCCTGCACCGCCGCCCCCAGGTCGCCGGTGTGCCCCACCATGTCGGGGTTCGCGTAGTTCACCAGCACGAAGGCGTCGTCGTGCGCCTCGAGCCGCGCGAGGACCGCGTCGGTCAACGCCGGCGCGCTCATCTCCGGCTGCAGGTCGTACGTCGCGACCTTCGGGGACGGCTCGATGTGGCGCGCCTCCCCCGGGAACGGCGCCTCGATCTTGGCGTTGAAGAAGTACGTCACGTGCGGGTACTTCTCCGTCTCCGCCGCGTGGAACTGCGTCCGCCCGGCCGCCGACACGACGTCCGCGAGGCACCGCTCGACCTGCGGCGCCGTCGCCAGCGCCGGCAGCGGCCACGCGTCGTCGTACGGCATCAACGTCGCCAGGTGCGGACGCGGGTCGGCGCACCGGTCGAAGCCGGCGAAGTCCGGGTCGCTCAGGGCCCGCGTCAGCTGCCGCGCGCGGTCGGCGCGGAAGTTCGCGAACAACGCCGCGTCGCCCGGCCGCACCGGGCCCACCGGCGCGCCGTCCTCGCTGATCACGGTCGCCCGCACGAACTCGTCGGTCTCGCCGCGCGCGTACGCCGCGTCGATCGCCTCCGACGCCGACCCCGCCTCGTGGAGCCCTTCGCCGCACACGACGGCCCGGAACGCCTCCTCGGTGCGCGCCCAGCGCTCGTCGCGGTCCATCGCGTAGTAGCGCCCCACCACCGACGCGATGCGCGCGTCGGCCTCCAGGCCCGCCAGGTGCGCCTCCAGCGCCCGCAGGTAGCCGCGCCCTCCGTCCGGGGCGGTGTCGCGCCCGTCGGTGAAGGCGTGCACCCGGATCCGCGCCACGCCCGCCGCGACCGCGAGGTCGAGCAGGCCGGTCAGGTGCTCCAGGTCGGCGTGCACGCCGCCGTCGCTCACCAACCCCAACAGGTGCAGCGTCGCCCCGTCCGCCGCGGCGCACAGGTCGGAAAACGCGTCGGTCTTCGCGATGGAGCCGTCCTCGATGATCGTGGTCAGGTAGCTGAGGCTCTGCTGCACCACCCGGCCCGCCCCGAGGTTCATGTGCCCCACCTCGCTGTTGCCCATCTGCCCCTCCGGCAGTCCCACCGCCGGCCCCGACGCCTCCAACGTCGTGTGCGGCGCCTCCCGCCACAGCGCGTCGAAGGTCGGCGTCGCGGCCTGCGTCACGGCGTTCCCCGGCCCGTCCGGCGCCAAGCCGAACCCGTCCAGCACGATCACGGCGACCGGCGTCCGGCCGTCCGCCCCCCCGTGGCGTTCCGCTCCGTCGTTCATCGGTCGTCCTCTCCGGCGCCGGCGCCCCATCGGCCGAGGGCGCGCGCCACGCGCGCATCGAGGCGGTCGAGGTCGGCCTCGCCGACCGCCTCGCGCGGTTTCCCTTCGCTCAACGCCAGCCGCACCGTCGCCGCATGCCGCAACTGCGGCGCCAACGCCGGCGACGCCAGCACCTGCGGCAGCAACGCCACCAGGTCCTCGTCCAGCGCCTCCACCGCGAGCGCCTCGGCGACGCGGCGTTCGTCGTCCCCAAGGTCCGGCGTCGCGGCGGCCGGATCGACCTTCAACCGCGCCGCCGCCCGCCGGACCGCCGGCGCCTCACGGTACCGGCGACAGGCGTCGCACGGGCCCGGGTCGGGGGACAGCGCCCCGCAGTGCGGGCACGGCGTCCAGCCCTCCGCCTCCGCCCGCGCC
This sequence comes from Trueperaceae bacterium, assembly GCA_031581195.1. Classification (NCBI taxonomy): domain Bacteria; kingdom Thermotogati; phylum Deinococcota; class Deinococci; order Trueperales; family Trueperaceae; species Trueperaceae bacterium. The sequence continues at coordinate 5,805 of JAVLCF010000005.1, forward strand.
CGGTGCCGCAACCACCCCTCCGCCGCCTCGAGCGCCGGCGTCGCGACCGCGTCGGGCAGGTCCAACCGCCCGAGCGCCGCCATCAACCGCGTTCGCGCCCCCTCGTCGATCGCGACGGTGGCCTCCGCGGTCCGGTCCGGCGTCGCCCCGCCTCCCGCCTCCGCCCTCGCCTCCGCCGGCGTGCGCTCCGCGGGGCGGCCCGCGACGAACCGCACGTCCTTCACGACCCCCGGGCCGAAGCGTTCGGCGTAGGCGCGCAGGAAGCGGGGGCGCTGCATCGACAGGTGCATCGCGGTTTCGCTGTCGCTGACGTCCACGAACAGCGTGCCGTCGCGCACGGTGCGCGCGACCGCGAACCGTGCCAGCGTCGCGCCGACCACCTCCGGCCACGCCACGACCGCCGCCGCCCGCCGGTAGGCGCGCGTCCGGCCCCCCTTCGCGAAGAACTTCGCGACGACGTTCGCGACGTGCTCAGCCATCGTCGGCCCCACCCCCGGCCGGCGTCGCCGCGACCGCCGCCCCGTCCTCCGCCGCCCCGTCCTCCACCGCGCCCGCCTCCGTCACGACGCCGCCCGCGACGCGCAGCACCCGCGTCGCGTGCGGCGGCGCTTCGGTGCCCGACACCAACGCCTGCGGCAACCGCCCCGACAACGCCAACAGGTACGCCCGCCGGTCGGCGTCCAACTCCGCGGAGAAGTCGTCGAGCAGCAGTAGCGGCGCCGCGCCGTGCTTCTCCTCCAGGAGCCGCAACTCCGCGACCCGCAACGCCAACGCCGCCGTCCGCGCCTCCCCGCGCGAACCGAACGTCTGCACCGCCCGCCCGTCCAGCGTGAGCGCCAGATCGTCGCGGTGCGGCCCCACGACCGTCACGCCGCGCGCGCGCTCCTCCGCCGCGCTCGCGCGCAACGCCACCTCGAGGGGCGCGTCCCCCTGCGACCGCTCGAGCGCGACCGCGAACCGCTTCGCGCCCCCCGCGACGTCGCCGTACACCTCCGCCGCGACCGCGTCGACGCGCGCCACGGCGCGCGCCCGCAGGTCCCCGATCTCGTCCCCGACCGCCGCCAACCGCTGGCCGAGCACCGCGACCAGGTCCGCCGCCGCGCCGGTCTTCAGGCCGGCGTTGCGCTGCTCCAGCACCCGCGCGTACTCGCGCGCCAACGCCGCGTGGCGCGGCGACAAGCGGTCCAGCAGATCGTCCAGCCAGCCGCGCCGTCGCGACGGCGACCCGTGCACCAGGTCGGCGTCCTGCGGCGTCATGCGCACCGCCGCGAAGTGGCGCGCGACGTCGCCCCGCCGGACCGCCTGCCCGTCGAGGCGGACGACCTTCCGGCCCGCCGCCAAGCCCACGTGCACCTGCGAGGCCACGCCCTCGCGGCGGAGGTCGGCGGCGACGAACCCCTCCGCCTCCCCCCACCGCAACGCGTCGCCGACCGTGCCGCTCGGCAGGGCCCCGGTCGACGCCAGGTAGGCGGCGTCCAACAGGTTCGATTTCCCCGCCGCGTTGGGACCCACGATCGCCGTCACGCCCGGCTCGAACGCGAGCGCGCCGGTCGCGAGGTTCCGGAACGCGAACTGGCGCAGCCCCTCGAGGATCACCGGGGCAGCATACCGCCGGTCCGGCCGGGCCCGGCGTTCGCGTTCGTCGCGCGGACGCTGCGCCGCGCACCGGTGGGTTGCTACCGTGACCCGCATGACCGTCCCCCCGCCCGCGTCCCTCGACCCGGCCGCCCTGCGCGCCGAGACGCCGATCCTGCAACGCGAGGTGCACGGCCACCCCCTCGTCTACCTCGATCACGCCGCCACCGCGCAACGCCCCCGCGCCGTGATCGACGCCATGGCCCGCCACTACGAACGCCACCACGCCAACGTCCACCGCGGCGCCCACCAACTCGCGGCGGAGGCGACCGACGCCTACGAAGCGGCGCGCACCGCGATCGCGGCGTTCCTCGGTGCGCCCGACGCGCGCTCCCTCGTGTTCGTGCGCAACGCCACCGAAGCGATCAACCTCCTCGCCCGCGCGTGGGGCGACGCCCACCTCCAGGCGGGCGACGAGATCCTCGTCCCGGTCTCCGAGCACCACGCCAACCTGGTCCCGTGGCAGATGGCGGCCCAGCGCACCGGCGCGCGCATCGTGCCGCTGCCCCTCGGCGCGGATCAGCGGCTCGACCTCGACGCGTTCCGCGCGCGCCTCTCGCACCGTACGAAGCTCGTGGCGGTCGGGCACATGTCGAACGTGCTCGGCGTCGTCCACCCCGTCGCCGACATCGCCGACCTCGCGCACGGCGTCGGCGCCCAGGTGTTCGTCGACGGCGCGCAGGCGGCGCCGCACCTGCCCGTCGACGTCGCCGCGCTCGGGGTCGACGCCTACGCGGTGTCGGGCCACAAGATGATGGGCCCCACCGGCATCGGGGCGTTGTGGGCCCGCGCCGACCTGCTCGAGGCCCTCCCGCCGTTCCTCGGGGGCGGCGAAATGATCGCGAAGGTCGAGATGGAGACCTCGACGTACGCCGGCATCCCCAACCGCTTCGAGGCGGGCACGCCCGCCGTCGCCGAAGCGGTCGGTTGGCACGCCGCCGTCGACGTCCTGCGCGGCGTCGGCATGGACGCCGTGTGGGCGCACGACCACGCGCTCGGCGAAGCGATGCTGGCGCGCTTCGACGCCCTCGAGGGCGTCACGACGTTCGGCCCGCGCGGCGCGGACCGCGGCGGGATCCTGCCGTTCGTGATCGACGGCGTCCACCCCCACGACGTCGCCACCGCCCTCGACGCCGAGGGCATCGCGGTGCGCGCCGGCCACCACTGCGCCCAACCGCTCATGGCGGCGCTCGGGGTGCCCTCCACGGTGCGCGCCAGCACCCACGTCACCACCACCGACGCGGAGATCGACGCGCTCGCCGACGCCGTCGCGTCCGCCCGCGACTTCTTCGCGCCCCGCGCGTGACGCCGCCCCCGGAGGTCGATCCGTGTCGTTGATGGAGCAGATCTACAAGACCGTCATCCTCGAACGCAGCCGCACCCCCCGCCACCGCGGGACGCTCGCGGACCCCGCCGTCCGCCAGGAGGGCGTCAACCCGTCGTGCGGCGACGAACTCACGCTCGCGCTCCGCATCGAGGACGGCGTGGTGCGCGACGCGAAGTTCGAGGGGCACGGGTGCGCCATCAGCGCCGCCTCCGCCGACCTGATGGCCGACGCCCTCCACGGCAAGACCACCGCGGAGGCGCGCACCCTCGCGACGGCGTTCAAGGCCATGATCCGCGGCGAATCGCTCCCCACCGACCTCGACCTCGGGGAACTCACCGCCCTCGAGGGGGTCCGTCACCTGCACGCCCGCGTGAAGTGCGCGACGCTGCCCTGGACGACGCTGGAGGCGGCGCTCGACGGCGCCACCGGCCCCGTCAGCGACGAGTCGGCCGGCTAGCTCCGTCGCTCACGCGTCGGGCTCGCCGCCCGCGTCGTGCAGGTCCTCGGCGCGCAACGACCCCGCGGCGTCGCCGTCCGCGGGGCCATCGTCCGTCCCGACGTCCAGATCGAGGCTCCGCTCGAACGCCTGCAGCATCCCCCGCAACCGCTCGCGGATCGTGCCCTCCATCGTTCGGAGGCGGGCGACGTCCGCCTCCGCCTCGCGGCGCGCCAGGTCGGCGCGTTCGCGCACCAACGCCGCCTCCGCCTCCGCGTTCGCCTTCACCTGCTCGCCGACGCGCTCGGCGGAGACGATCGCCTCACGCAGGTCCCGCTCGACGCTGCGCAGCTCCTCGATGCGGGCGTCGCGCGCCTCGAGCGCGTCGCGCGCCTCCGCCAGCTCCCGGCGGGCGGCCTCGAGCTCCTCGGCGACGTCGGCGAGGAACGCCCGTACCGCCTTCGGGGCGTAGCCGGCGAGGCTCCGGTCGAAGCGGGCGTTCTCGACGTCCAACGGCGTGAGCTTCACGGGGTCCCCCCTTCGTCGTCGGGCGCGAACGTCGCGGCCCCCACCCGCACCATCGTCGCGCCCTCCTGCACCGCGACCTCCAGGTCGCCGCTCATCCCCATCGAGCGTTCCGGCAGGTCGTGGCCGTCCGCCAGCGCCGCCAACGTCCGGAAGACCGGCCGCGCGACCTCCGGATCGTCGGCGTACGGCGCCATCGTCATCAGCCCCACGACGTCGACGTGCGCGAGCGGCGCCGCGTACGCCAGGAGGGCCTCCAGCGCGTCGGGGGCGACCCCCTGCTTCGACGCCTCGCCCGCCACGTTCACCTCCACGAGCGCCTTGAAGACGTGATCGTGCTTCGCGCCCTGGGCCTCGAGCGCGTCCGCCAACCGCTCGGAATCGAGCGAGTGGATCCACGGGACGCGGGCCGCGGCGAGGTACTTCACCTTGTTGCGCTGCAGCGTCCCCACGTGATGCCAGATCACGTCGCTCGGGAGTACCTCCGCCTTCGCGCGCCACTCCTGCACCCGGTTTTCGCCCAGGTCGCGCACCCCTTCGGCGAGCACGACGTCGGCGACGACGTCGGCGTCGTGCGACTTCGTCACGGCGATCAACCGCACGTCGGCCGGGTCGCGACCGACCGAGGCGGCCGCCGCGGCGATCCGGCGCCGGACCGCCGCGACGCTCACAGGTGCGGGACGAGGGCGCGCACCAACCGACGGAACGTCGCGCCGCTGGCTTCGGCGGTCGCGAGGACCTCCGCTTCGTCGGCGTGATGGTCGCGGTCGGGGATCGCCAGGTCGGTGACCGTCGACAACCCCACCACCCGCATGCCCTCGTGGCGCGCGGCGAGCACCTCGTACACCGTCGACATCCCGATCGCGTCGGCCCCCCACGCCCGGAAGGCGCGCAACTCCGCACGGGTGGCGTACGACGGGCCCGACACCGCCAGGTACACCCCCTCGCGCAGCGGCACGTCGAGGCTGCGCGCGGTCGCCCGCGCGAGTTCCAGGTACGCCGGGTCGTACGCGTCGAACGTCACCGGAAAGCGCGGCCCCAAGGCCGGATCGTTCGCGCCGATCAGGGGGCTGTCGAACGTGAAGTTGATGAAGTCCCGCTGCAGCATCAGGTCCCCCGCCGACCACTCCGGACGCAGCCCCCCGCAGGCGTTGGAGACCACCAGGGCCTCCGCCCCGAGGGCGTGCATGACGCGGACGGGGAAGGCCACCTGGGCGGCGGGCAGGCCGTCGTACGGGTGCAGGCGACCGCGCATCGCGACCACCGGACGTCCGTCCAACGTCCCCAGCAGGAGGGTGCCGTCGTGCCCGGGGGCGGTCGCCGCGGCGAAGCCGGGGAGGCGGTCGTACGGCAGTTCCGCATCGACCTGGATCGCGTCGGCGAGCGGGCCGAGTCCGGACCCGAGCACGATCGCGACCTCCGGCCGGAGGCTCGACGCGGCCCGGATCGCGGCGACGGCCTCCTCGCGGAGGCCGGTGGCGGTCTGGTACGCAGCAGCGTCGCTCATGGCCGCATGCTACACCCCGTCCCCCGCGCCGCGCGGCGCGGGGGACGACCCCGCCACCCGGCGCGGACGCGCGGCGCATGAGAGACCGTTCACGTGGCCGGCGGGGCGGGGCGGTATGCTCCCCGCATGCACCCTTCGCCGTTTCGCGCCCGCGGCCCGCACGCCGACGCGCCGCCCGCCCGCCGACCCGTCGCTTCGTTCCTCGTCGCGCTGCTCGCGGCCCTCGCGCCGTTCGCGGTCGCGCAGGCGCCGGAGGTGCGCGGCCCCGTCGCGGAGGTCCGCGTCGAGGGCACCGAGACGTACGCCGACATCGTCCGGACCCTCGTCACCACCCGCCCCGGGACCCCCGCCGAACGCGTCGACCTCGAAGCGGAACGCAACCGCGTGTACGGCCTCGGGACGTTCGCGACCGTCAGCGTGTCGCTCGATCCCGGCCGCGACGGGCCGGTCCTCGTCGTTCGCGTCGAGGAGAACCCCGTCGTGGGCGAGGTCGTGTTCGACGGCGTCGAGGCGCTCTCGACGTCGCGCCTCTCGACCCTCGTCGCCGACGAGCACCTGCTGGCTCCGGGCCGCGTGTTCAACACCGGCCGCGCCGACGACGCCGTCGCCACGATCCAATCCGCCTACCGCGCCGAAGGGTTCCCGTTCGATCCCGACGTACGGCTCGAGACCGAGGTCGCGCCCGAGCTCGCCGACCGCGGCGAGGACCCGCCCCTCCGGGTCCGCTACCGCGTGAACGAAACGGCGCGGCTCGACACCGTCGTCTTCGAGGACCTCACGGTGTTCACGCCCGAGGAGCTCGCCGGCTCGTTCGCCGCCGTCGAGCAGCAGGACGCCTTCGATCTGGCGCTGTACCGCGCCGCGGTGCGCCGCGTCGCGGAACGCTACGAGGGCCTCGGCTACCGCGGGTCCGGCGTCGACCTCGAGGCGACGACGTTGCGCGGGGGGCGCCTCGAGGTGCACCTCCGCGAACTGCGCATCGCGGCGATCGACACCACCCCGCTCGGCATCGACGCCGACGCCCTCAGCCTCGCGCCGGGCGACCTGTTCGATTACGACGCCGTCCTCGAGGACGTCCGCCGCCTCGCCAGCGGCCGCACCGGGGACGTGCGGCTCGTGCCGCGCGTCAACGCCGACGGCGGCGTCCGCGTCGGTTTCGAGCTCGGCCCGCCCGACACCGCGGGCGCCATCGACGCCGTCCGCATCGAGGGCAACACCGTCCTCGACGACGCGACGCTCCGCGATGCCCTCGCGCTCGGCGAGGGGGACACGTTCACCTCCACCGTCGCGGAGGAGGACTACCGACGCATCGTCGAGGCGTACGAGCGCGAGGGGTACCTCATCGCCTCCGAGCCCGACTTCACGTGGGTGGACGGCACGTACGTCGTCCGCATCCGCGAGTACACCGTCGGGCAGTACCGGCTCGATTGGGCGGGTGCGGACCCCACCGCCCGCGACTTCGTCGTCCTGCGGCGCCTCCCCGACGTCGGTAGCGTCGTCTCGCTCGACGCGATCGACGACGCCCTGCGCGGCGTCCTGCAGGAGGGCGCCGTCCGCCCGGTCGACCGCCGCATCCTGCCGCCCGAGGGCGACGACGCCGACGCGGTCACCGTCGAGATCGTCGTCGAGGCGGCCCAGACCGGCCTGTTCCAACCGGCCGCGTCGTACAGCACCCTCGACGGGTTCTCCGCCTCCCTCGCGTTGAGCGACGTCAACCTGTGGGGGCGCGCCCACACCGTGGAGGGGGAGCTCGACGCCCGCAACGGCGACGTCGGCTTCCTGCTCGGCGGCAGCGTCCGCTACGAGGTGCCCTGGCTGTACCTCGACGCGCCGTTCTTCCGCGACCGGCCGACGTCCGCGTCGCTGCGCCTGTTCAGCGACGTCGCCAGCAACGAACGCCTCTCCACCGGCGGCTCCACGTCGGTGCGCTACCCCGGCCTCGACGGCGGGCCGGAGGTCGCGATCGGCGAGTACACGCGGCGCACGACCGGGTTCGGGGTCGGCGTCGGTCGGGCCCTCGCCGACGACCTCTCGGTCCGCCTGCGCGCGCGCGCCAGCCAGGTCGCGATCGACGTCGAGCCGCCCGACGACCCCTGCGAGGTCGAGAACGGCGTCGTCGACGACCCCGAGAACTGTTCGCTGCCCCGCGACCTGGCCGAGGCGTACGCGCCCGTCGACGGCGCCGCCGGGTTCGTCGGCGCCGACCTGACGTACGACGCGCGGGACCGGCCCGCCTACCCCCGCGACGGCGTCGCGGCGAACGCGTCGGTCGGCGTCGGCTTCGGCAACGACTTCGAGGTCGACGGGGACCGCCGCGGGTACGTCTTCGTGCCCGTCGAGGCGGGCACGAAGGGCTACCTGACGCTCGAGAACCTCACGGGTGGAGCGGTCGCGGACGACGCGCACGTGTTCGCCGCCCGCCTGAACGTCGGCAGCCAGTTCGGCAGCGACTACCCCGACGCCGAACGCTTCACGCTGGGGCAGACGCTGCGCGAAGCGACGCAGGTGCGCGGTTTCGCCGACGACGACTTCGACCTCACGCGCAGCTACGCGACGACGTCGCTCGAGTACCGCTACGACTTCCAGTTGACGACCGTCGCGACGCAGACCCTGATCGGCGTGGTGTTCGGCGACGCCGCCTGGTCGAGCGGCGCCGACGACGCCGCCGGCGAGATCGTCGCCAGCGGCGGCCTGGGCGTGCAGGTCAACCTGGGCTTCTCCGGGGTGGCGCTGCCGGCGCTGCGCTTCGATTACGGCTGGAGCGAACGCAACCCGAGCGGCGTGTTCACCTTCCGCATCGGCAACGTCTTCTGACGTCGCGTCGCCCCCACGCGTGCGCCCACGGCCCTCGGCCGGGGGCGCACGGCGTTCGGGGGACCGCCGCGCGGCGGTCCGTCCTCAGACGGAGAACAGGACGTGCATCACGTCGCCGTCGACGACGCGGTAGCTCTTGCCTTCGGTGCGGAGTTTCCCCGCGGCGCGCGCCCCGGCGATCGAGCCGGCCTCGACCAGCACGTCCCACCCGACGGTCTCGGCGCGGATGAAGCCGCGCTCCATGTCGCTGTGGATGGTGCCCGCCGCTTCGGGCGCGAGCGCGCCGTCGGGGACCGTCCACGCCCGCACCTCCTTCTCGCCGGCGGTGAAGAACGTGATCAGGTTCAGCGTGCGGTAGCCGGTCTCGATCAGCCGCTCGAGGCCCGAGCGCTCCACCCCCAACTCCGTCAGGAACGCCTCCGCCTCCTCCGCGTCGAGCTCGGCGAGCTCCGCCTCGATGCGGGCCGACACGACGACGACCTCCGCCCCCTCGCGGGCGGCGCGCTCGCGGACGGCGTCGACGTGGGCGTTGCCGCCCGCCACGTCCTCCTCCGCGACGTTGGCGACGTAGATCACCGGCTTCGCCGTCAACAGCGGCAGGTCGGGGGGCAGATCCTCGCCCTGCGCCCGGACCGGGACACCGGCGTCGAGCCCCTCCCGGAGGCGTTCGACGAGGGCCAGGAGGGCGGCGTCGTCGGGGTTGCCCTTGGCGCTGCGGCGCAGTTTCTCCGCGCGTTTCTCGAGCGCCGCCAGGTCGGCGAGCGCGAGTTCGGTGTCGATCACGTCGACGTCGGCGAGCGGGTCGACGCGGCCCGCGACGTGGACGACGTCGTCGTCCTCGAAGCAGCGCACGACGTGCGCGATCGCGGCGACCTCGCGAATGTTCGCGAGGAACTGGTTGCCGAGCCCCTCGCCCTGCGACGCGCCCTTCACCAGCCCCGCGATGTCGACGAACTCGACGGTGGTGGGGTGGATCGGCGGCAACGCCCCGTCGCGGCGGTGGAGCTCCGCCAGCGCCGCGAGGCGCGGATCCGGGACCGGCACCACCCCGACGTTCTTGTCGATCGTCGCGAACGGGTAGTTGGCGGCCTCCACGCCCGCCTTCGTGATGGCGTTGAACAACGTGCTCTTGCCGACGTTCGGTAGGCCGACGATCCCGATTCCCAGCATGCGGACTCCTCATCGCGCGGGGCGGCCCCCGGCGCAGCGCCGCGCATCGTACCCGAGCGGCCGGCGGCCGCCGGCCGCGTGCTACCCTGCCCGCCATGACGCGCGTGCACGACGGCCCCGTCCGCGTCGGGCTGCTGGGCTTCGGGACGGTCGGAAGCGCCCTCGCCGACCTGCTGGCCGCCCGCTCCGACCTCGAGCTCGGTCCGGTCGCGGTCCGCGACCTCGACAAGCCCCGCCGCCTCGCCGACCCCCGGCGCCACCTCACGACCGACCCGCAGGCGGTCATCGACGGCGCGGACGTCGTCGTCGAGGTCATGGGGGGCGTCGACGTCGCGACCGACGCGATGCTCGCCGCCCTCGCCGCCGGCCGGCCGGTCGTGACGGCCAACAAGGCGGCGCTCGCCGAACGCTGGGAGGCGTTCCGGCCCGCCCTGGAGGCGGGCACGCTGCACCTGGAGGCGGCCGTCATGGCGGGCACGCCCGCCGTCGGGCCGGTCGCCGGCGCCCTGCGCGGGTCCGCCCCCAGCGAACTGCACGCGATCCTCAACGGCACGGCCACCTTCGTCCTGCGGCGCCTCGAGGCGGGCGTCGCGTACGACGCGGCGGTGCGCGAAGCGCAGGCGCTCGGCTACGCCGAAGCGGACCCGACGCTGGACGTCGGCGGCATCGACGCCGCGCACAAGTTGGCGATCCTGGCCCGCCTCACGGTCGATCCGGACCTCGCCTGGCCTCGGGTGCGGGCCGCCACCCGCGGCATCGACGCGCTCACGCCCGCCGTCGTGCAGGAGGCGATGGAGGACGGCGGCCAGGTGCAGCTCGTCGGCAGCCTCGTGCACGAGGCGGGGGCCTGGGCGGCCCGCGTCCGGCCGGTCTACCTGCCCGCCGGACACCCCCTCGCGGGGCGCGCCGGCGCGGCGCTTTTGTACCGCGGGGCGGGCGGCGAGGTGCTCCTCACCGGGCCCGGCGCCGGCGGCCCGGAGACGGCGTCCGCCGTCCTGAGCGACGTGCTCGCCGCCGCCGCGGGTCGGCCCGGGCCCGCGCCGCTCGACGCGCCCGCCCCCGCCCCGACCACCCCCCGCCTCGAGGACCTCGGGGAGATCGACCCGGCGTGAACGGCGGGCCGCTCGCCCCCCGCTCGGGGCCGGTGCCGCCGGGCGGCGTGCCGGTCCGCAGCACCCGCGCGCCGGACGGGCCCGACGTGCCCCTCGACGACGCCCTCCTGCGCGGCCTCGCGCCGGACGGAGGGCTGTACCTCCCCACCGTCGTGCCGCCCCTCCCCGACGGGTGGGCGGACGCGCCGTCGTTCGCGGACCTCGCGGCGGGCATGCTGGCGCCCTGGTGGGGCGACGACGCCGACGCCGTCGCGCCGCTCGTGCGCGACGCGACGGCCTTCCCCGTGCCCCTCGTCCCGCTCGGGGGGAACCGCTGGCTGGTCGAGCTGTTTCACGGCCCCACCCTGTCGTTCAAGGACGTCGGGGCGCGCACCATGGCGCGCCTCGCGGGGCGGGCCCTGGCCCGGCGCGGCGCCACCGCGACGGTGCTCGTCGCCACCAGCGGCGACACCGGATCCGCCGTCGCCGACGGCTTCGCCGGCATCCCCGGCGTACGCGTCGCACTGCTCTACCCCCGGGGTCGGGTCAGCGACGTGCAGGAACGCCAGCTGGTGGCCGCCCGGCCCGGCGTGCGCGCGTTCGCCGTCGACGGCGACTTCGACGCCTGCCAGCGCCTCGTCAAGGAGGCGTTCGTCGACCCCGCCCTCGCCGACGCCCACCTCACGAGCGCGAACTCCATCAACGTCGGTCGCCTCCTGCCGCAAGCGACGTACTACGCGTGGGCGGTCGCGCAGCTGCGCCGCGCGCACGGCGTGGACGCCGCCCCCTGGGTGGTGGTGCCGTCGGGGAACCTCGGGAACCTCACCGGCGGGCGGATCGCCGCGGCGGCCGGCGTCCCGGTCGCCGGTTGGCTCGCGGCGCACAACGCCAACGCCTTCCTGCCCGACGTGCTCGCCGGGCGGCGCGCGAAGGACGACCGCCCCGCCACCGTCGCGACGCGCGCCAACGCGATGGACGTCGGCGCCCCCAGCAACTTCGAGCGGCTCGACGCGTGGTTCGGGGACGCGTTGCCCCGCACCCTCCACGCCACCACCAGCGACGACGCCGCGACCCTCGCGCGCATGGCCACGACGTACGACGCGGACGGCGAGGTCGTCTGTCCCCACACCGCCGTCGGCCTCGAGGGCCTCGCGCGCCTCCGGGCCGCCCACCCGGAGCTGCGCGACGCGCCCACCCTCGTCCTCGCGACGGCGCACCCCGCGAAGTTCCCGACTGCGGTACGCGACGCGATCGGCGTCACGCCGGACGAACCCGACGCGTTGGCCCGGTTGCGCGACGCCCCCCGCCGCGTGGAGCCGCTCGCCCCGACGCTCGATGCGCTGCGCGACGCGCTCCTGCACGGCGCTTGGCCCGACGCCTGACGCGGCGTCGCGGTCCCCTCGCCCGACCGGCCCTCCGTCAGGCGCCCGGCATCGCGACGTACGGACCCGCCTCGTCCTCCCCGACGTGCGCGATCCGGCGGGCGCGCAGCAGCGACGCGAGCGACGCCAGCAACGCCCCGCGTACGAAGCGCTCCGCGTCGGGCGGCACCGCCCCGTACAGGGTCGCCTGCAGGGCGTCCAACGTCGTCGGCTCCGCGAGGGTGCGCACGATCGCTTCGAGGCGCGCCCGACGGTGCGCCGCCGCCGCGTCGAGCGCGGCGGCGGGATCGTCGATCGCGTCGCCGTGCGCCGGCCCCAGGATCCGGGGGCCGCGCGCCCGGATCCGCGCGAGGCTCGCCAGGTAGGCGTCGACGTCCCCGTGCGGGGTCCCCACCCAGGCGCCACCGCGCCCCGTCAACAGGTCGCCGACCAACAGCGCGCCGTTCGCGTCCGCCTCCTCCGCCGCGTCGGTCTCGACGGCGAACGCCAGGTGGCCGGGCGCGTGCCCGGGCGTGTGCAGGGCCCGGACGCGGCGCCCGGCGAGCGGCAGCGCCCGCGCGTCCCCCGTGGGGACCGCCCGCACGCCCGAGGGCAGGCGGTCCGCTTCGGCCGGGTGGACGTGGACCGGGACGTCCCCGAGCCGCGCGAGCAGCGCAGGGAGGCCGGCGACGTGGTCGGGGTGCGTGTGCGTGAGGGCGACGCGGTCGACGTCGGTCGCGCCGCGCGCCGCCGCCCACGCCAGCAACGCGTCGGCGTCGGCGGGGTCGCGGAAGCCGGGATCGATCAGCAGGCCGCGCCCGCCGTACGTGATCAGGCCGGACCAGGTCGCGTCGAAGGGGGGGAGGGTGTCGCTCGGGAGGGCGCGCTGCCAGAGGCCGCTCGCGAGGCGGCGCTCACCTCCCGCGCTCACCCGTCCGGCAACGCCAACGCGCGCGCTTCGCGACGCAACGTCGCGGCGTCGAGGTCGCGGCGTTGCGCCCCGATCTCGGTCGTGTTCCACGCCCCCGCGACGTTCCCGAACGCCGCCGCCTCGAGGAGGTCGTACCCCAGGACCGTCGCGTGCGCGAAGGCGGCGGTGTAGTAGTCGCCCGCGCCGGTCGTGTCGACGACCCCCTCGATCTCGTACGGATCCACGAGCTCCGAGCGGTCGGGCGTGATGACGATCGAGCCCATCTCGCCGACCTTCACCACGAGGTGGTCGATGCCGTGCCCCGCGAGGCCCGACACCGCCTCGGAGATGCTGGACGTGCCGGTGAGGGCGAACAGTTCCTTTTCGTTCATGAGCAGGTGGTCGACCTTGCGTACCAGGCCGATGAGGCGGCCCTGGAGGGCGTTCACCGCCCCGGTCCCCATGTCGACGAACGTCGTGGCGCCCGCCGCCGCCGCCATCTCGAGCGCCTTGACGGCGTAGTCGCGCTGCGGTCCCCCGACGAGGCTGTAGGCGCTCATGACCAGGCCGTCGAGCCCCTCGAACGTCGCTTCGCTCAACGCGCTGGCGTCGAGCTCGCGGCTGGCGCCGACCGCCGTCACCATCGTGCGTTGCGTGTCCGGGGTGACGAGGATCGTGACGCTACTGGTTTGACGGTCGTCGTCGACCTGGATCAGGTCGCTCGACACCCCCGCGGCGCGGACGTTCGCGAGTGCCAGCTCGGAGAACGGCCCGGTCCCGACGCGCGTCGCGATGCGCACGTCGTGCCCCAACCGCGCGAGGGCGGTCGCCAGGGTGCCGCCGGCCCCGCCGGGCTCCATGACGGCCCGCGTCGCGGTGGTCTCGCCGCCCGGCTCGGGGACCGCGTCCACGAAGTACATTTGGTCGACGGTCGCGTCCCCGACGACGAGGAGGTCAGCCATGGTGCCCTTCCGCCGGCGTCGGCCGGCCACGTGACGTTGCGCACGAGAGGATAGCCCGGCGGCCGGGGGGCTGTCGACGGACCCCGCGTCAGGCGCCCCCCGGCGCCGTGCCGTCCGCCGCCTCGAGCGGCGGCAGACGCCCGGCGAACGTCCGCCAGGTGGCCAGGTCGAGCACCTCGGCGCGCACCTGCGCGTCGAGCCCCTCGGCCGCCAGGGCGGCGTCGACCGCGGCGCCGTCCAGGCCCGCCGCCACCAGGTTCTTGCGGAGGGTCTTGCGGCGGTGCCGGAAGCCGGCCCGCACCAACGCGAACGTCGCGGGGTCGGGCCCGACGCCGGGCCGCGGGTCGAGACGCAGGATCGAGCTCGTCACCTTCGGGGGCGGCAGGAACGCGCCGGGCGCGACGTCGCGCACGATGCGCGCCTCGGCGTAGTGGCGACACAGCAGGCTGAACGCCCCGAAGTTCGGCTCGCCCGGGGCCGCCACGATCCGTTCGGCCACCTCGCGCTGGACGAGCACCGCGATGCGGGCGTAGCGGCCCGACGCCAACGCCGCGGCGAGGACGGCGGTCGCGACCTGGTAGGGGAGGTTGGCGATCAGGTGCGCCCCCTCCGGCATCGTGGCGTGATCGAAGGCGACCGCGTCGGCGCGGCGCACCTCGACGTTCGGCGCGTCCCCGACGACCTCCTCGAGGGCGGGCAGGAGCCGCGCGTCGAGCTCGAGGGCGAGGACGTGCACGTCGCGTGCGGCGAGCTCCGCCGTCAACGCGCCGAGCCCGGGCCCGACCTCGAGGACGTGCGTGCCGGGCGGGGGATCCGCGGCGTCCGCGACGGCGCGCAGCGCGGCGCGGTCGACGAGGAAGTTCTGGCCGTAGCGTTTGTCGGGCGACAGCCCGTGGCGGGCGAGGAGCGCCCGAACGTCGCGGGCGGAGCCCAGGTCGGGTCGGCTCACGCCTCGCGGCGGGCGAGCACCGCGTCGAGGCGGGCGGCGGCCTCGTCGAGGGACGCCCCGGACGCGACCGCGAACTCCCCGACGAGGCGGGCCTTGGCGGCCTCGAGCAGGTCGCGTTCGGTGGAGGCGAGCCCCTTCTCGCGGTCGCGGTGCGTCAGGGTCCCCACGAGGCGCGCCAGGGCGTAGGCGTCGCCGCCGTCGAGGATCTCGCGTTCGGCGCGGTGGCGCGGCGGCCAGGCGTTCGGGAGGCGCGTCTCTTCGCGCAGCAGGACGTCCTCGAGGCGCGCGAGTTCGCTGGCGTCCACGGCGGCGCGCAGCCCCACCGCCTCGACCTTCGCGAGGGGCACGAGCATCTCCATGCCGCCCCGGACGAACCCGATCTTCAGATACGTGTGGCGCTCGCCGAGCACGTCGCGGGTCTCGACGTCCAGGACCGTGCCGGCGCCTTGCGCGGGGTACACGACGGCGTCGCCGACCTCGAAGTTCACGCCGGGAAGGTACCACGGCGCGGGTGCGCGCCCCGTGCGCGTCCGGTACAGTCGCGACGTCCCGCGCACGTTCGCGGGCGGAGGGAGACCCCATGCCGATCCGCAGCGGCCGCGCCACCTGGCGCGGCGACCTGAAGTCCGGACACGGACGCGTCGACGTCGAGAGCGGCACGTTCGACGCCGACTACTCGTTCCCCTCGCGCTTCGAGGCCGGGGAGGGCACCAACCCCGAGGAGCTCCTCGGGGCGGCGCATGCCGCCTGCTTCGCGATGGCGCTCAGCAACCTGATGGCGGGGGAGGGGCATTCCCCGGAGCGCGTCTCCGCGGAGGCGCGGGTGCACCTGAGCACCGACGGTGGGGCGCACCTGGAGCGCATCGAGCTGGTGTGCGAGGCGGAGGTGCCCGACCTCGACGCCGACGCCTTCCGCGGCTACGCCGAACGGGCGAAGGAAAGCTGCCCGGTCAGCAAGGCGTTGGCGGCGACGCCGATCAGCCTCGAGGCGACCCTGCTGGATTGAGGTCCGCGCCGGCCTCCGCCCCGTCGCGGGGGTCGGTCCGGAACTGCGTCTCGAACAGCGTCCGGTAGAGCCCCGTCCGCGCGACGAGGGCGTCGTGCGGCCCGAGCTGCACCAGGCGGCCGTCGTCGACGACGGCGATCCGGTCGGCTCCGCGGATGGTGGAGAGGCGGTGCGCGATCACGAGGCTCGTGCGTCCGCGCATGAGCACGTCGAGGGCCGCCTGGATGGCGGCCTCCGACTCCGCGTCCAGGCTGGAGGTCGCCTCGTCGAGCACGAGGACGGCGGGGTCCTCGAGCAACGCGCGGGCGATGGCGATGCGTTGGCGTTGCCCGCCGGACAGCCGCAGCCCGCGCTCCCCGACGACGGTGTCGAGGCCCTGCGGCAGCGCGTCGACGAAGCCGTCGGCGCGGGCCGCGACGAGCGCCTCGCGGACGTCGCCGGCGGTCGCGTCGGGGCGGGCGTAGCGCACGTTCTCGCGGACGCTGCCGGAGAACAGCTGCACCTCCTGCGGCACCAACCCCACCATGCCGCGGACGTCGCTCGGGGCGGCGTCGCGCACGTCGACGCCGCCCAGCCGCACGGAGCCGTACTGCGGATCGAAGAAGCGGGGGAGGAGCGATGCGAGGGTGCTCTTGCCGGCCCCGGACGGCCCCACGAGGGCGACGACCTCGCCCGGGGCGAGGGTGAGCGACACGCCGCGCAGGACCCACGGGTCGTCGTCCGCGGCGCCGTCCGCCGCACCGTCCGCCGCACCGTCCGCCGCACCGTCCACCGCGTCGCTCGGCCGCGCGAGGGCGGGCCCGTAGCGGAACCAGACGTCCTCGTAGCGGACCTCGGGCACGCCGCGGGGGAGGGACACCGGGGCGGCGGGGGCGGGCAGGTCGCTGGGTTCGTCGAGCAGGTCGAAGATGCGCCGCGACGCGCCGAGCCCCTCCTGGATCTGCGCGAACAACCCCGTGAAGCTCGCGACGGCGCCGGCGACGAACAGGGTGAGCAACAAGAATGCGACCAGGTCGCCGGGCGCGAGGGTGCCGGCGAGTACCTCGCGTCCCCCGACCCAGAACACGAGCGTCACGGCGGCCGACATCGCGAGGATGACGGTGGGGACGAACACGGCGCGCACCGCGACGCGGCGCAGGGCGAGGCGCCAGGCGGCGTCCACGCCGCCGGCGTAGCGCGCCCGCTCGACGTCCTCGGCGACGGACGCCTGCACGACGCGGACGTTGGCGATCGCCTCCTCGGCGTCGGCGTTGGCGTCCGCGACGCGGTCCTGGAAGTCGCGGGAGAGGCGCCGGAGGCGCCGCGCGAAGAAGGCGCCGGCGAGGATGACGGGGGGCAGGACCGCGAGCATGACGACCGTCAGGCGGGCGTTGACGACGAGCAGGGCGGCCGCCCCCCCGAGCAGGGTGACGCCCTGGTTCACCGCCTGCGCGAGGGCGGTGGAGACGAGGCCCTGCACCGTCGCGACGTCGCTGGTGAGGCGGCTGGTGATCTCGCCGGTCTTGCGGCGCAGAAAGAACGCCGGCGCCAACCCCATGAGGTGGTCGAAGACGGTCGTGCGCAGCGTCGCGACGACGCGCTCCCCGATGCGTCCGAGGAGGTAGACGCGAACGAAGTTGAAGGCGGCCTGCAGGGCGAACAGGCCGAGCAGGATCGCGGCGATGCGGCCGGGGGCGGGCCCGCCGGCCGCGGGGGCGTCGCCGGCGAACGCGGTGTTGAACAGGTCGCGGGCGAGCAGCGGGAAGGCGATCTGCACGCCGCTCGCGAGGAAGGTCGCGGCGAGGGCGGCGGCGAGGGCGGCGCGGTGGGGCGCGAGGAACGCCGCGAGGCGGCGCAGGTGGGCGAGGTCGACCCGGCCGCCGGACGGCGGCGCGTCGCTGCGGGGGCGCATGGGGGGAGGGTATCCGACCCGCGTCGCGGCGCCGGTCGCGGGGCGCGGGTGGGGTGACGTGCGGATGCCGCGCCGGCGCAAAAGCGTGTGGTACCCTACGCCTACGCGCGACGGAGAATTCGTGTCGGTGCCGGGCCTCCCGGGACCGCGAAGCGCCGTCGCGACGCCACTGCAAGGAAAGGGGATCGACCATGATCACATCCACCCTCCGCCGCATTCTTCTCGCGCTCGGGGTCGTGGGCCTGCTCGGGTCCGCCGTCGCGCAGGACCTCGTCTTCCCGATCGGCGAGGACGACCGGTTCGACTGGGCCAGTCTGGAGCGCTTCGAGGCGCTGGACCTGACCGGGCAGACGATCGAGGTCTTCGGCCCCTGGCTGACGGTCGACGAGGAGCTCGTCAACAGCGTCTTCGCCTACTTCGAGCACGCGACCGGCGCCGAGATCGAGTACGCCGGCAGCGACAGCTTCGAGCAACAGATCGTGATCGACGTGCAGGCCGGCAGTCCGCCCGACCTGGCGGTCTTCCCGCAGCCGGGCCTGGCCGCCGACCTGGCGTCGCAGGGCGCCCTCGAGCCGCTCGGGGCGTCGCTGGAGCAGTGGACGCGCGAGAACTACGCCGCCGGCGACTCCTGGGTCGATCTCGGCACGTACGCCGGGGAGGACGGGGAAGAGGACTTCTACGGCTTCTTCTACAAGGTCGATGTCAAGAGCCTCGTCTGGTACTCCCCCGACAACTTCGCGGACGCCGGCTACGAGATCCCCGAAACCATGGAGGAACTCATCGCCCTGAGCGACCAGATCGTCGCGGACGGCGGGACGCCGTGGTGCATCGGTCTGGGGTCGGGCGACGCGACCGGCTGGCCGGCGACCGACTGGGTCGAGGACATCATGCTCCGGACGCAGGAGCCGAGCGTGTACGACCAGTGGGTCGAGCACGCCATCCCGTTCGACGACCCGCGCGTCGTGAACGCGATTCAGACCTTCGGGTCGTTCGCGAAGAACGACGCGTGGGTGCAGGGCGGCGCGCAGGGCGTCGCGTCGACCGACTTCCGCGACAGCCCGCAGGGCCTGTTCGACGTCCCGCCCGGGTGCTACATGCACCGCCAGGCGAGCTTCATCCCGTCGTTCTTCCCCGAGGACGCCGAGCTCGGGCTGGACGTGGACTTCTTCTACTTCCCGCCGTTCGAGGCGGAAGACCTCGGGCGTCCCGTTCTCGGGGCCGGCACGGTCTGGGGCATGACGGACGAGAACCCGGCCGCGCGCGAGCTTCTGGACTTCCTCACGACGCCGCTGGCGCACGAGATCTGGATGGCGCAGTCCGGCTTCCTCACGCCGCACTCCGGGGTGAACCTCGACGCGTACGCGAACGATACGCTGCGCGGCCAGGGCGAGATCCTGCGCAACGCCACGACGTTCCGCTTCGACGCCTCCGACCTGATGCCGGGCGCGATCGGTGCGGGCGCCTTCTGGACCGGCATGGTGGACTACGTCGGCGGCGAAAGCGCCGAAGAGGCGGCCGCCGGCATCGAAGAGGCGTGGCAGTCGCTCGAGTGACGCCGCGCGTCCCCTGAACGACGCCACGGTTCGGCGGAGCGGCTTCGGCCGCTCCGCCGAACGCCATCCCCGCCCCGCCGGTGCGGGCGCGGGGGACCCGGAAACGAGGGGAAGCTCGTGATCGAACAAGTGCTGTCGGCGTTGCTGGCGGTGGTCGCGGCGATCGGCGCGAGCGTCACGTACTTCTACGGAAGCAACTGGCTGCTCGATCGCCTCGTCACCGACCGCCGGACCGCCGACGGAACCTACGTCTCGAGGCAGAAGACCCGCGACGCCGTCCGCCCCTGGTTGTTCCTCGCCCCCGCCCTCCTGGTGTTGGGCGTCTACCTCGTCTACCCGGTCGTCGAGACGTTGCGGCTGAGCTTCTTCGGCAAGAGCGGCGACGGCTTCGTCGGCCTCGCCAACTGGACGTGGGCGGTCGGTAACGACGGCGTCCGCACCGCCGTCCGCAACAACGTCGTGTGGCTGCTCGTCGTACCGTCGCTCAGCACCGTCTTCGGGCTGCTGGTCGCGACCCTCGCCGACCGCGTCGCCTGGGGCAACGTCGCGAAGAGCCTGGTGTTCATGCCGATGGCGATCTCGTTCGTCGGCGCCAGCGTCATCTGGAAGTTCGTCTACGACTACCGCGGGGCCGGCTCGGAACAGATCGGGATCCTGAACGCGCTCGTCGTCGCGCTCGGCGGCGAACCGCAAGCGTGGATCACCGTCGAGCCGTGGAACAACTTCCTGCTCATGGTGATCCTCGTGTGGATCCAGACCGGCTTCGCGATGGTGATCCTCAGCGCCGCGCTGCGCGGCGTGCCGGAGGAGACCATCGAAGCGGCCCGCATCGACGGCGCCAGCGACGTCGCGGTGTTCTTCCGCATCATCATCCCGCAGATCTTCAGCACCATCCTCGTCGTGTGGACCACCATCACGATCGTCGTGCTCAAGATCTTCGACATCGTCGCGGCGATGACGAACGGCCAGTGGGGCACCGAGGTCCTCGCGAACGCCATGTACAACTGGATGTTCCGCGGCGGTGGGCACTTCGGTCGCGGCAGCGTCATCGCGCTCATGATCATGATCGCCGTCATCCCGATCATGGCGTACAACATCCGCCGTTTCCGCGAAGAGGAGGCCCGCCGATGAACCGCCGCGTCCTCGGCCTCCCTCTCACGTGGGGGAAACTCCTCGTGCACCTCGGCCTCGCCGCCATCGTGATCGTGTGGACCGTCCCGACCCTCGGGCTGTTCGTCAGTTCGCTGCGCGACAAGGACCAACTCATCACCAGCGGCTGGTGGACGGCGTTGACCGCGTCGGAACAGACCGCCGCGGGGCGCCTCCTGGGGCGCGACGCGGAGGCGACCGACGACGGGCGCTTCGTCCTGCGCGGCGACCTGCTGGAGGCCGAGAACCGCCGCATCGTCGCCTTCGGGCTCGACCAGACCGACCTGCGCGCGCACGCGCCGGGCGACGCCGTCGAGCTCGGGGGCCTCACCTTCACGCTGTTCGAGGACGGTACCTACGAAGCGACGTCGCCGACCCCCATCGCGGAGGACTACCGCGAACGGGTGTTCTACGTCGAAGCGATCCCGCCGACCTTCACCCTCGCCAACTACCGCGAGGTGCTCCGGAGCGAGGGGATCGACCGGGCGTTCATCAACACCTTCACCGTCACGATCCCCGCGACCGTCATCCCCATCCTCATCGCCGCGTTCGCGGCGTACGCCTTCGCCTGGATGAAGTTCCCGGGCCGCCAACTGTTCTTCGCCATCGTCGTCGGCCTGCTCGTCGTGCCGCTGCAGATGTCCTTGATTCCGCTCCTGCGGATGTACAACGACATCGGTGCGGCGTTCGGGGTGCCGTCCAAGACGTACCTCGGCATCTGGTTGGCGCACACCGCGTTCGGCTTGCCGTTGGCGGTGTACCTGCTGCGCAACTACATCGGGGGGCTGCCGCGCGACATCATCGAGTCGGCGCAGCTCGACGGTGCGTCCCACTTCGACGTCTTCACGCGGCTGGTGTTGCCCCTCTCCGTCCCGGCGCTCGCCTCGTTCGCGATCTTCCAGTTCCTGTGGGTCTGGAACGACCTCCTCGTTGCGCTGGTGTTCCTCGGCAAGGGCGAGGACCAGATCGTGTTGACCTCGAAACTCCGCGAGATGCTCGGGTCGCGCGGCGACAACTGGGAGATCCTCACCAGCAGCGCGTTCGTCTCCATCCTCGTGCCCCTCATGGTGTTCTTCGCCCTGCAGCGGTACTTCGTGCGGGGCCTCCTGGCGGGGTCGGTCAAGGGCGGCTGACCGCCCGCCGCGCCCGTCGAGGCGGCCGGCCCCTCCGGGGGCCGGCCGCCCTCACGTCGCGTCGAACAGGCCGTCGGCTTCGGGCGGCGGCGCCAACCCCAAGTGCCGGTACGCCGCCGCGGTCGCGACCCGCCCCCGGGCGGTGCGGTGCAGCAACCCCCGCTGGATCAGGAACGGTTCGTACACCTCCTCCAGCGTCGCGCGGTCCTCCCCGATCGCGGTCGCGAGCGTGCCCAACCCGACCGGCCCCCCGGCGAAGCCCTCCACGAGGTGGCGCAGCAGCGTCCGGTCGCGGGCGTCGAGCCCCGCGACGTCGATGCCGAGCTCGTCGAGGGCGTCGCGGGTCCGCGCCAGGTCGATCCGCGCTTCGCCGGCGACCTCGGCGTAGTCGCGGACGCGGCGCAACAACCGCTTCGCGATCCGCATCGTGCCGCGCGAGCGGCGCCCGATCTCCAGCGCCGCGTCGGGCGCCAGCTCGAGCCCCAACAGGTCCGCGTCGCGCGTCACGCCCTCGGCGAGCTCCTCGTCGCGGTAGTACTCGAGGTGCTCGAGGATCCCGAAGCGGCTGCGCAACGGCCCCGTGATGAGGCCGGGGCGGGTCGTCGCCCCGATGAGGGTGAAGCGCGGCAGGTCCAGACGCAACGTCCGCGCCGACGGGCCCTGCCCCAACACCAGGTCGATCGCGAAGTCCTCCATCGCGGGGTAGAGGTGCTCCTCCGCCGCCCGCCCGAGCCGGTGGATCTCGTCGATGAACACGACGTCGCGCTCCTGGATGGCGTTCGTGAGGATCGCCGCGAGGTCGCCCGGCTTCTCGATCGCCGGCCCGCTGGTGATGCGGATGCCGACCCCGAGCTCCTCGGCGACGATGTGCGCGAGCGTCGTCTTGCCGAGGCCCGGCGGGCCGTGCAGCAGCACGTGATCGAGGACGTCCTCGCGGCCCTTCGCCGCCTCCAGGTAGACGCGGAACTTCTCCTTCAGCGCCGCCTGACCGACGTACGCGTCCAGCGTCCGGGGGCGGAGGGCGGCGTCGTCCACGCGACGAAGCGTACCACCGGCCCGCGGCGCGCCCCGCGGCCGGCCGGGCGCGGTACCGTGCCCCGTGACCTCCACGGCCCGCACCCGACGCGACGCGCGCCTGCTCGTCGCCTGCGAAGACCGGCCCGGCATCGTCGCCGCGACGTCGGGGTTCCTCGCGGCGCGCGGCGCGAACCTGCTCGGCGCGTCGCAACACACGACCGACCCCGAGGGCGGCACCTTCTTCATGCGCATGGCGTTCCGGCTTCCGGGCACCCCCGACGCGCCCGACGCCGCCGCGCTGCGCGCGGCGTTCGACGCGGAGGTGGCGACGCCGTTCGGAATGGACGCCCGCCTCGTCGTCGATCCGCACCCCCGGCGCACCGCGATCCTCGTCTCGAAGGCGGACCACGCCCTGCTGGAATTGTTGTGGCGGTGGCGCAACGGCGAGCTGGACGCCGACGTCCGCGTCGTGATCTCCAACCACGACGCCCTGCGCGACGTCGTCGAGGGGTTCGGCGTGCCGTTCGTGCACCTCCCGATCGAGCCCGGCGCCAAGGAGGCGCAGGAGGCCCGCATCGAGCAACGCCTCGCCGACGACGCCATCGAACTCGTCGTGCTGGCCCGCTACATGCAGATCCTCTCGCCGGGGTTCGTGGCGCGCTGGCCGCAGCGCATCGTCAACATCCACCATTCGTTCCTCCCGGCGTTCGTCGGGGCGGCGCCCTACCGGCAGGCGTACGAGCGGGGCGTGAAGCGGATCGGGGCGACCGCGCACTACGTCACGCACGAACTGGATCAGGGCCCGATCATCGCGCAGGACGTCGCCCCCGTCAGCCACCGCGACTCGGTCCGCGACCTGGTCCGCATCGGCAAGGAGGTCGAGCGGACGGTGCTGGCGCGCGCCGTCGATGCGCACCTCGCCGACGCGATCCTCGTGCACGGCAACAAGACCGTCGTCTTCGACGCCTGAGGCGTTCCCTACGCCGTCCGGGGTGCGGACCCCGGACGGCGGACGCGGTAGCATGCCGGACGGACCGCCGGCCGCCGGCCGGCGCCGGAGGCCCCCCATGGATCCAGCCCACCCCGCGAGCGACGCCGTCCCCGCCCACCACCGCATCACGATCGGCACGACGACCCGCGACCTTCCCGTCGTCGACGTCGGCGGGGTGTCGGTCGCCCTCCTGAACCTGTTGGGCGACACCGACCTCGTCGAGGCCGCCGCGGAGGCGCTCGAGGCCGCGATGCCCGACGGCGTCGAGGCGTTCGTGACGCCGGAGGTGAAGGCCGTCCCGCTCGCGCACGCCCTGTCCCGCCGGACCGGCGTGCCGTACGTCGTGATCCGCAAGACGGAGAAGCCGTACATGGTCGACGCGATCGCGCGGACGGTGACGAGCATCACCACCGGCGCCCCGCAGGACCTCGTCCTCGACGGCGGCGACGTCCCCCGCCTCCGCGGGCGCCGCGTCGCGATCGTCGACGACGTCGTGTCGACCGGGGGGACGCTGCACGGCCTGATCGAGTTGCTCGAGCACGTCGGCGCCGAGGTCGTGACGACGATGGTCGTCTTCACCGAGGGCGACCCCCGCGACGACGTCGTGTCGCTCGGGCACCTGCCGTTGTACCCCGCCGCCGCGGGGGACGACGGACGCGAAGCGAGCTGATTCGTTGGCGAACGACGACGTCAAGGAACGCATCCGCGCCGCCCTGGACTTGGGTGAGGTGGTCGCCGAAACCGTCGCGCTGAAGCCCGCGGGGCGGGAGCGCCTCAAGGGCCTCTGCCCGTTCCATTCCGAGAAGACGCCGTCGTTCCACGTCCACACCGGCAAGGGCTTCTACTACTGTTTCGGGTGCGGGGCGAAGGGCGACCTGTTCGATTTCGTCATGCAGACGCAGGGCGTGGAGTTCGGGGATGCGCTGCAGCTCCTCGGGCGGCGCGCCGGCATCGAGGTGGAGCCGCAGGCCCCGAGCGGCGCGTCGCAACGACGCCGCGACCTGGTGGCGGTCAACGCCTGGGCGGAGGCCTGGTTCCGTGCGCGCCTCCACGCGCCCGAGGGTGCCGACGCGCTCGCCTACCTCCGCGGGCGCAAGCTGAGCGACGCGACGATCGACGCGTGGGGGCTCGGCTACGCCCCCGACGGCTGGGACGGCCTGCTGCGCGCGGCGTTGACCGAAGGCCTGCGCGAGGAGGACCTGCTCGCGGCGGGGCTGTTGAGCGAGAACGAGCGGGGGCGCCGCTACGACCGCTTTCGGGGGCGCGTCACGTTCCCGATCCGTGACCGCTTGGGGCGCACCGTCGGCTTCGCCGGCCGGGTGTTGGGCGACGACGTCCCCAAGTACCTCAACACCCCCGAAACCGACCTGTTCGACAAGGGCTCGCTGCTGTACGGCCTCGACCGGGCTCGCCCCGCCATCCGCGAGGCGGGGGAGGTGCTCGTCGTCGAGGGCTACATGGACGTCCTCGCGCTCCACCAGACCGGGTTCGAGACGGCGGTCGCGGCGCTCGGGGCGACGTTGACCGAGGCGCAGGCGCAGGCGTTCTCGCGTCTCGGGGTGCAGCGCGTCCGGTTGGCCTTCGACGCCGACGAGGCGGGCCAGCGGGCGGTGTTGTCGGGCTTGGACCAGTCGGTCGGTCGGCGCTTCCTCGTCGAAGCGGTCACGGTGCCGTCCGGCAAGGACCCCGCCGACGCCGTCCTCGACGGCGACGTCGAGGCGTTCCGCGCGGCGTTGGCCCAGGGGCAGAGCGAGGTGGCGTTCCGCTTCCGCAGCGTCGTGGACGGCGCCGACCTCACGACGCCCGAGGGGCGCCGCGAGGTGCTCGAGACGCTCGCGCCGTCCCTCACGCCGCGCGACCTGCACGACGAGGTCGCCGCGGAGATGCGCCGCCTCGTCGTCGAGGCGCTCGACCTCGACGAGAAACGCCTGCTCGCCTGGCTGGAGAGCCGCGGGTCGAAGCGCTTGGACGCGACGCAGGTCCGGGGGATGGAGCGGCGGGTCGCGGCGCCCGAGGGGGTCGCGGGCATCGAGGTGGAGATCATGGCGCTGCTGCTGCGCGAGCCCGGCCGCCTCGCGGGGCGCCTGCCCGACGTCCTCGCGCAGGTCCCGAGCGAGCTGGAGCCGTCGAAACTCCGCGAGTTCGCCGCGATCTGCGCGGAGGAGGGCTACGATCCCGACGCGGTCCTGGCCCGCTACCGCGAGCGGGAGGAGGGCGACCTGTTGTTCGCCCGCGCCTTCGACGAGGACGACGGCGGGCCGGTCGACCGGCGCGCCCAGCTGGAGCGGCACCTGGAGACGTCGCTGGCGCGGCTGCGCGAGCGGGTGCTGGAGCGCGGCACCGAAGCGATCCGTGGGCGCCTCGAGGCGCGCGTCGAGGAGATCCGCGCGCTCCTGGCGAAGCCGGACCTCGACGACGCGACGTTGCAGGCCTGCTACGCCGAACTCGCGGAGCTGCAGGGTGCCCTCGCGGCGCGCGAAGCGGAACGGCGGGTCCGCGCGCGGCGCGGGGTGGGCGGCGGCCGCCGCCGCTGACGCCGAAGCGAAGAAGCGACCTCCAGGACGGCACTCACGCGAGCGCCCACCGGCGCGGCGCGCGTTGACACCCTGCGAAGCGCCTTGGTACTCTCGTGCGGCAGCGCACGAGCGGGGTCCAGGCCCCCCGCGCGGTGTTCCGTACGAGATTCAGCACGGTGCCCGCCGTCGCGCGGTTCGGCGAGGGTCGGGACGAGAGGAGGGGCGGTTGGACGCTCAGGGAGACAACCTGCTGCAACGCCTCGTGGAACAGGAACGCACCCTCGACCAGCGCGTCGAGGCCGCCAAGGCGGAAGCCGAGACGCTGATCGAGGAGGCGCGCCGCACCGCGGCCACCCGCCTCGAGGAGGCGAAACGGCGCGCCGACGCCCTCGCGCGGGAGACCGCGGAGGCCGCCGAACGCGACGCCGAGGCGGAGCGCCACGCCATTCTGGAGGCCGCCGAGGCGGACGCCGCGACGGTCGCGGCGCAGGCCGACGCGCGCCTCGACGCCGCCGTGGGCGCGGTCCTGGAGCGCGTCCTGCCGTGATCGCCCCCATGGACCGGCTCACGGTCGTCGGCCGCCGCAGCGCGGCGCGCGAGGTGCTGCAGTCGCTGCAGAGCCTCGGCGCGGTGCACGTCGACCCGATCGACCCCGAGGCGTACGCCGACCTCGCCCGCAACGACCTCGCCGGCGCCGACCGCGAGGCGGCGGACGGCTGGGCCGCGGCGCTCGAGCACCTCGAGACGCTGCGCAGCGTGCTCGGCGTCGAGAAGGCCGAGCCGCTGCCCCGCAGCGACGTCGCCACCGACCTCGCCACGATCGCCTCGACGCTGAACGACCTGCGCGCGAAGGTCGACGCGATCCTCGCCGAGCGCACCGCGGCGCGCGAGGAGCTCGCCACGATCGCCGAGGCGCTCCCGCCGTTGCGGGCCGTCGCGCCGACGCTCGCGCAGCTCGAGGAAAGCGACCGGCTCGCCGGCCTCGCCTTCCTCGCGCCCGCCGACGTCGTCGCCGCCGTCCGCGACGACCTGAACGCCGCGCTCGAGGAGCGCGTCGAGCTGGCCGACCAGGCGTTCGGCGAGCAACGGCTCGCCGTCGTCGTCACCCTCCACCGCGACGAGGAGGCGCTCCGCGCCGCCCTCTCCCGCGCCGGGGTCGCCCCGCTCGCCCTGCCCGCGAAGTACCGCGGCGAGGGCGTCGCGAAGGCGGTCCACACGATGGAGGAGCGCGACGGCCAGCTGCCGAAGCGGCTCGAGTCGCTCGAGGCGCAACTCACCAAGCTGGGCCAGCAGCACGGCCCGACGTTGGCCGCCTGGTGGTCGGTCGTCCGCAACCACCACGCCCGCTACGAGCGGATGGGCGACCTGGCGACGGGAACGTACGCCTTCGCCCTCCAGGGGTGGGTGCCGAGCGACGAGGTCAAGAAGGTCGCCGACGGACTCAAGATGCAGTTCGGCGAGGACGTCGTCCTCGACCACCGGCCGGCGGACGACCACCACGACGCCGGCGTCCCCACGAAGCTCGACAACCCCGGCTGGATGCGACCGTTCCAGGGGTTGTTGTCGCTGTTCGCCCCGCCCGCCTACGGGGGGTTCGACCCCACGTGGACGCTGGCGGTGTTCTTCCCGCTCTACTTCGGGATCGTCGTCGGCGACATCGCCTACGGGCTGATCTTCCTCACGATCGGCCTCTGGCTCCGGCGCCGCGGGTCGCGCGGCCGCGAGCTCGACCTCGGGCCGCTCGGGGTCGTCATTCCGGCCCGCAACCTGACCGGCATCGGCACGGTGATCAACTGGGCCGCCGGCTGGTCGATCGTCTGGGGCGTCGTCTACGGCGAGTTCTGGGGCAACTTCCTCGAGAAGTGGCCCAAGGGCCAGCCGGTCTTCTACCCCGGCGACAAGGGGATCTTCGAGATCCTGTTGTTCCGCGTCGAGGTGTTCACCCCGCTCCTCGTTCTGACCCTCGGGTTCGGGACGCTGCAGGTCCTGCTCGGGTGGGGCATCCGCGCCTACTACGGCGCGAAGCACCACGACCGCGCGCACACGTGGGAGGGCATCGGCATGGTCGCGGGCATCGCCGCGATCGTCGTCGTCGCCGCGGGTTACCTCACCGGGACCCTGGGGGCCGCGATCTACGCCGTGGCTGCGGCGTTGGCGGCGGTGTTCCTGCTCGGGGTCGTGATCTCCGGCCTGCCGTTGATGCTCGTCGAGGTCATCAGCAACGCCGGCAACATCCTCAGTTACCTTCGTCTGTTCGCGGTGGGTCTGTCCGCCGCCCTCGTCGCCAACCTCGGGACCAACGCCGGCTTCGCGCTCAACGACGCCGTCGCGCTGCCCCTGCTCGGGGAGGCCCTCGGGGTCCTCGTGGCCGTCGTGATCAACCTCGCCGCGGTCATCCTCACCATCGTCGGCCACACCCTGCAGCCCCTGCGTCTGCAGTACGTGGAATTCTTCACCAAGTTCGGCTTCTACGAAACGAGCGGCCGAGCGTACCAGCCCTTCCGGCTCCTTGGAGGAAAAGCATGAAGCAGATCGCCCGCACGTCCGCCCTGATCCTCGTCGCCACCCTCGTCGGCCTCGCCTTCGCGCAGGACGGCTCCGGCGCCACCATCGGCGACGGCATGATCGCGCTCGGCGCCGCACTCGCCATCGGCGTCGCCGCCATCGCGGTCGGCATCGCGCAGTCCGCCATCGGCTCCGCCGGCGCCGGCCTGCTCGCCGAGCGGCCCGAGGCGTTCGGTCAGATCCTGATCTACCTCGTCATCCCCGAAACCATCATCATCTTCGCGTTCGTCATCGCGTTCTTCCTCAACGCCCAGATCGGCTGACCGGCATGGCGGATCTGGCTGCTCTGCTTGACAAAGAAGCGAGCGCGGAGATCGACGCCATCCTCGCGGAGGCGCGGGAACGCGCCTCCGCGATCGTCGCCGACGCCGACGCGGAGGCGGAAGCGATCGTCGCGAAGCGCGAGCGCGGCGCGAAGGCCGCCCGCGAGGCGACCCTCGTGCGGGCGCGGAGCGCGGCGCAGTTGGCGGCCGCATCGACGCGGCTGCAGGCGCAACAGCGCGCCATCCAGTCGGTCTTCGAGGCCGTCGAAGCTCGCTTCGCCGACCTCCCGAACGACGCGGAGCGCTACCGCGGCCTGATGGACGCCCTGCTGCGCGAAGCGGTCGAGGGGGTCGGCGGCACGCCGACCGCGATTCGGGTGGCGCCCGGCGACGTCGATCTCGCCCGCGAGGTCGCGACCGCCGCCGGCGTCGACGCCGAGGTGCAGGCCGCCGACGACGTGCGGTCCGGCGTGCGCGTCGTGGCGGGCAGCGTGAGCGTGGAGAACACCCTCCCCGCCCGCCTCGAGGCGCTCCGCGACGAGCTCGCGTCCGACGTCGCGCGGGTCCTCGAAGGCCCGGAGGCCTGAATGGCGAACGACTTCGGCTACGTCAACGCGCGGGTCCGCGGCATGAAGGCGCGGCTGCTCGGGGACGACGCCTACCGCGCCGCGCTGGAGGCGAGCGACTTCGGGGCCTTCCGGGCCCTGCTCACCAATTCGCCGTACGGCGGGGCGCTCGAGCGGACGGCGGACGCGGGGCGCGGCCTCGCGGGCGTCGACCGGGCGTTGGCGGAGGCGTTCCACGCCGATGCCGAACGCCTCCTGGCGTACGCCGGCGGGGACGCGAAACGCATGATCGCCGCGCTGCTCCGCCGCTACGACCTCGAGGACCTCAAGACCGTCGCGCGTGCGGTGCACGCCGGGCGCGACCTGGGGGACGTCGGGGACGCGCTGCAGGGGGCGGGCGAACTGCGGCCCAAGACCCTCGAGGCGGTCGCCGCCGCGCCCGACCTGCCGAGCGCCGCGCAGGTGGTCGCCGCGACCGGGCACCCGCTCGGGCCCGCCTTCGTGCGGGCGGCGCGGACCTACGCCCAGGACGGCGATCTGCTCGCCTTCGAGGTGGCCCTCGACGGCGCCTTCTTCGCGTCGCTCACGCAGACCGCGAAGGCGGTCGGGGCGCCCGCCTTCGACGCCTACGTCGCGCGTACCCTCGACGCGGCGAACCTGCGGACGGCGCTCAAGATCGCGGGCCGCGACGTGGACGCCGACGCGCTGTTCCTGCCCGGCGGGCGGGACGTCGGCCGCGACGCCTTCGACGCGCTGGCGGGAGGCGGGCTCTCCGCCCTCGCGCAGGTCGAGCTGGGCGCCTTCGCGTCGGTCGCCACCGCGGAGGACCTGTCCGGCGTCGAGCGCGCCATCCGCGCGGTGCAGGCGCGCGAGGCGCGCCGCGCCGCGATCCGCGACCCGCTCGGGATCGGGGTCGTCGTGCGCTACCTGCGCGACCGCGAGGAGGAGGGCGCGACGTTGCGTCTCCTCGCCCGCGCGGCGTACTACGGCGTCCCCCGCGCGCATCTGGAGAAGGAGCTCGGGCATGCCTGAAGTCGTGGTGTTCACCGACGAGGAGACGGCGACCGGCTACCGCCTCGCCGGCGTCGAGGTCCGCGTCGCCGACCCGGACGACGCCACCGCCGCCCTCAACGCCCTCGTCGAGGAGGACCGCTACGGGCTCGTCGTCGTCGACGAGGGGCTCGTCCCCGACCCGGTCGGGGCGACCGCGCGCACCATGCGGGGGCGGGACCTGCCCGTCCTCCTGCCGGTCCCCAGCCTCGGGGCGGCGTTCGACGAGGAAGCCGACGCGACGACCTACATGAAGGAGCTGGTGCGGAGCGCGATCGGCTTCGACATCAAGCTCGAGTAGAGGAGAGTCAGGGACATGGCCATTCAAGGAACCATCGCGAGGATCTCCGGTCCGGCCGTCATCGCCGAAGGCATGATGGGGGCCCGCATGTACGACATCGTGCGGGTCGGGACCGAGAACCTCGTCGGAGAAATCATCCGCCTCGACGGCGACACCGCCTTCGTGCAGGTCTACGAGGACACCGGCGGCCTGACGGTCGGCGAACCGGTCGTGTCGACCGGCCTGCCGCTCGCCGTCGAGCTCGGGCCCGGCATGCTGAACGGCATCTTCGACGGCATCCAACGCCCCCTCGACAAGATCCAGGAGGCGTCGGGCACCTACATCGATCGCGGCCTGACGGTGAACTCGCTGTCGCGCGACGCGACCTGGACGTTCACGCCCAGCGTCGCGGTGGGCGACGAGATCGCGCCGGGGCAGGTCATCGGGACCGTCCCGGAGTTCACCTTCACCCACAAGATCCTGGTGCCGCCCGGCATGGGCGGGACCGTGAAGAGCGTCGTCGGCGAAGGCGACTACACCGTCGACGACCCGGTCGTCGTCCTCGAGGACGGCACCGAACTCAAGATGGCGCACCCCTGGCCGGTCCGCCAGGCGCGCCCGGTCGGCGAGAAGCTCGACCCCGTCACGCCGTTCCTGACCGGCATGCGCATCCTCGACGTGTTGTTCCCCCTCACGATGGGCGGGACCGCGGCGATCCCCGGCCCGTTCGGGTCGGGCAAGACCGTCACGCAGCAGTCGATCGCGAAGTACGGCAACGCCGACATCGTCGTCTACGTCGGCTGCGGCGAGCGCGGCAACGAGATGACCGACGTCCTCGTCGAGTTCCCCGAGCTCGAGGACCCGCAGACCGGCAACCCGCTCATGCAGCGCACAGTGTTGATCGCCAACACCTCCAACATGCCGGTCGCGGCGCGCGAAGCGTCGATCTACACCGGCATCACCCTCGCGGAGTACTTCCGCGACCAGGGCTACAGCGTCTCGATCATGGCGGACTCCACCAGCCGCTGGGCGGAGGCGCTCCGCGAGATCAGCTCCCGCCTGGAGGAGATGCCGGCGGAGGAGGGCTACCCGCCCTACCTCGCCTCGCGCCTCTCCGCCTTCTACGAGCGCGGCGGTCGCGTCACGACCCTCGCCGGGGAGCAGGGCGCCGTCAGCATCATCGGAGCGGTCAGCCCCGCCGGCGGGGACTTCTCCGAACCGGTGACGCAGGCGACGCTGCGCATCACCGGCTGCTTCTGGGCGCTGGACGCGTCGCTGGCCCGCCGGCGGCACTTCCCCGCCATCAACTGGAACCGCTCCTACTCGCTGTTCAAGGACGGCCTCGACGCCTGGTACCGCGAGAACGTCGCGGAGGACTACCCGGAGTTGGTCGACCAGGCGGTCGACCTGCTGCAGCGCGAAGCGGACCTGCAGGAGGTCGTGCAGCTCGTCGGGCCGGACGCCCTCCAGGACGCCGAACGCCTCGTCATCGAGGTCGGCCGCATCCTGCGCCAGGACTTCCTGCAGCAGAACGGCTTCGACCCCATCGACGCCTCGTGCAGCCTGAGCAAGGCCTACGGCCTGCTGCAGTTGATGCTGAAGACGTACGAGCAGGCCCGTGCCGCGCTCGAGGCGGGCGCCACGGTCGACGACGTGATCGGCGCACCGGTCATCGAGCGGGTGAACCGCGCGCGCTACGTCGCCGAAGAGGAGTTCCCCGCCTACCGCGACGAGGTCGCCGCCGAGCTCGAACAGGGCTTCGCGGTGCCGGCGTAAGGAGCATCGTGAGCGACAAGAACCTACTCAAGAAGGCGTACACCGACGTCAGCTACGTCTCCGGCCCGCTGTTGTTCCTGCAGAACGCCCCGGACCTGAGCTACAACGCGATCGTCAACATCGAGGACGCCCAGGGCCGCATGCGCGGCGGGCAGGTCATCGAGGTCAGCAAGGAGTACACGGTCCTGCAGGTCTTCGAGGAGACCTCCGGCATCGACCTCTCCTCGACCACGGTCAGCCTCGTCGAGAACGTCGCGCGGCTCGGGGTCTCCAAGGACATGATCGGCCGGCGCTTCAACGGGATCGGGGAACCGATCGACGGCCTGCCCGACGTCGTCGCCGACCAGCGCGTCCCGATCGGTGGGGCGCCCATCAACCCCGTCGCGCGGCAGAAGCCCGAGGAGTTCATCCAGACCGGCGTCAGCACCATCGACACGTTGATCAGCCTCGTGCGCGGCCAGAAGCTGCCGATCTTCAGCGGCTCCGGCCTGCCGGCGAACGAGCTGGCGGCACAGATCGCGCGTCAGGCGACCGTCGTCGGGGAGGACACCGAGTTCGCGGTCGTGTTCGCCGCGATGGGCGTCACCCAACGCGAGTTGACGTTCTTCACGCAGGAGTTCGAGCGGACCGGCGCCCTCGCGCGCTCGGTGTTGTTCCTCAACAAGGCGGACGACCCCGCCGTCGAGCGGATCCTCACGCCCCGCATGGCGCTCACCGCCGCGGAGTACCTCGCCTTCGAGCACGACTACCACGTCCTCGTCATCCTCACCGACATGACGAACTACTGCGAGGCGTTGCGCGAGATCGGCGGGGCCCGCGAGGAGATCCCCGGCCGCCGCGGCTACCCCGGCTACATGTACACCGACCTCGCCGGCATCTACGAACGCGCCGGCGTCGTGACCGGCAAGAAGGGGTCCGTGACGCAGCTGCCGATCCTGTCGATGCCGGACGACGACGTCACCCACCCGATCCCCGACCTCACGGGCTACATCACCGAGGGGCAGATCTACCTCGCGCGCGACCTGCACAACAAGGGCGTCTACCCGCCCATCAACCCCGGTCCGTCGCTGTCGCGCCTCATGAACAACGGGATCGGCGAGGGCAAGACCCGCGACGACCACAAGAACGTCGCCGACCAGCTGCAGGCGGCGTACGCCAACGGCCTCGACCTGCGGCGCCTCGTCGCGATCACCGGGGAGGATGCGCTGTCGGAGACCGACAAGCTGTACCTGAAGTTCGCCGACGACTTCGAGCGGGACTTCGTGGATCAGGGCACCGGCAACCGCACGGTCGAGGAGTCCCTGCAGATCGCCTGGGCGACCCTCACGAAGCTGCCCAAGAGCGAACTGACGCGCCTGAAGAACGAACAGATCGACACGTACTACGGCGCCAAGATGGAGGAGTTGTGGGGCGCCGCCGACGAGGCGGTGTGAGGTAGCCCATGGCCGAATCCATCGCCCCCACCCGCTCGAACCTCCTCGCGCGCCGCGACCAGCTGAAGCTGGCCGGTCGCGGCGCGGACCTGCTCAAGCGCAAGCGCGACGCGTTGATCGCGGAGTTCTTCGACCTCGTCAAGGCGTCGCTCGAGGCGCGCCGGGCGCTGCAGGAGGCGAGCCGGGAGGCGTACTTCGCGCTGTTCCTCGCCAACGCCTGGGACGGGCCCGAGGCGGTGCGCAGCGCCGCGCTCGCCAGCCCCACCGGCCTCGACGTCGACGTGAAGGTCGAGAACCTGTTCGGCGTGAAGGTCCCCGAGGTGCAACCCCCCACCTTCGACACCGCCGTCCCGTTCAGCCCCATCGGGGCGGGCGCACGGACCCTGGACGCGTCGCAGGAGTTCCGCAAGCTCACCGAAGCGATCGTGCGCGTCGCGGCGACCGAGACGCGCCTGCGGCGCATCGGCGAGGAGATCAACAAGACGAACCGCCGCGTCAACGCCCTCGAGCAGCTCGTGATCCCCGGCATTCGCCACCAGATCAAGAGCATCCGCAGCGTGCTGGACCAGCGCGCCCTCGAGGAGGTCACGACCCTCAAGAAGATCAAGGCGAAGCTCGAGGCGAAGAACGAAGCGGCTCGCGCGTCGCACGACGCCGCCGCCT
>JAVLCF010000006.1 GCA_031581195.1 Trueperaceae bacterium
GGGCGCCCGGGTGCTGGTGCTCCTGCCCGACATGCCGGGCGTGGAGGCGGCGCACCTGGCGGCCCTCCGGCGCGCGGCGCGGGCCGGCGGCGGGGCGGCCAGTCGCTACCCGGGTGGGGCGGTCGGGGCGCCGGCGTTGCTCCCGGCGTCGCTCGCCGCCGCCCTCGCCGCGGAGGCGGACGTCGCCCAGGATCGGGGGGTGGCGCCCGCGTTGGCGGCCGGCGTGGAGGCGGGGGACGTGGCGGTCGTGCCGCTGACCGATGCCGGCGACGTCGATACGCCGGACGCCGCCCGCGCGCGGGGCTGGACGCCGGGGGGGTCGGGGACGGCGGTTCGCGCCGCGCATCGGGGCGTACGCGGCGCGTGAACGGGCGTTGGGGCCCCACATCGCGGTGGATGGCTGCAACCCCTTGACGAATCGCGCATACCGGGATACGTTACGACTTATCAATGCAAAGCGAGGGGCCCGCGGACGCGGGCCCCTTTTCGTGCGGTGCGTCGGGCGGGTGGGGCTCGTGCGAAGCGCGCCGTCCGTCGATCGGGGCCGACCCGTCCCCCAGCGACGGGGCCGGACGTCGGCGCGGCGTCCACCCCCTGGGCGGCACCCGGGTCGCCGCGCCCCCCGCTCTGGGGGCGGTCGGGGACGGTCGCGGGGCACGTACCCCGACGCATCGTCGCGTTCGGGGCCGTTCTCGCCGTGGATGGCTGCAACCCCTTGACGCATCGCGCATACCGGGATACGTTGAAAGATATCGACGCGAACGAACGGGCCCGCCGCTGCGGGTCCGTTTTCATGAGGTCCGTTTCCGTCCGTTTCGAGACGTCCGTTTCGTGACGTCCGTTTCGGAATGTCCGTTGCGTGGGGTCCGCGTCATGGGGCGGGGACGGCGGTCGGGGCCGTCGAGACGTCCTTTCGGCCCCGGCATCGACCCGGTTGGGGGCGAAACGACGGCGGATGGCTGCATCCCCTTGACGAATGCCGCATATCGTCGTATCCTTATCACCATTAAAGAAGACGCAAGGCCGCGTCCGCTTCGGCGGGCGTTTTTTCGTGGCGCGACGTCGCGGGGACGGTCGCGACGGCGCGGCGGTCGCCGCGCCCGCGTCAGTCGTTCGCGGCGTCGCCGTCCGCGGGCTCGGAGGCGGCGTCGAGCCCACGCTCGCGGACGAACGCGTCCCACGTCCCGCGGTCCACGAGCGCGGGGATCGCACCGGGCCGCGTCGTGGCCAGCGCCGCGTAGGCGTTCGCGCGGGCCAGCGCCCCCTCCAACGCCGCGCGGTCGTCGGCCAGGCCCGGCGTGGTCGTCCACGCCGCCAGGAGCGCCGCGACGAAGGCGTCGCCCGCGCCGGTCGTGTCCACCGGCGTGACGCGCACCCCCGGGACGTGCCCCGCATCGTGCGCCGTGAACCAATCGACCCCCGCCGCGCCCCGCGTGACCACCAACAGGGCGAGATCGTCGTGCCACAGCGTCCGGGCGGCGGCGGCGTCGGTCGCGCCGGTCAGGAACGCGAGTTCGTCCTCCGACACCTTGACGACGTGCGCGTGGGGCCACAGCATGCGGATCCCCTCGCGCGCCGCGTCGGCGTCGGGCCACAACGCCAGGCGGAGGTTCGGGTCGTAACTGACCCACGCGCCCCCCGTCCGCGCGGCGTCGATCGCGGCGAGCGTCGCGCTGCGCGACGGCTCCTGGATCGCGCTGATGCTGCCGTGGTGCAGGACGTCGCCGCGCGCCAACGCGTCGCGATCGAGGTCCTGGGGCCGGTGCAGCTGGTCGGCGGAGGGGTGGCGGTAGAACAGGAAGTCGCGCTCGCCGTCCGCGTCGAGGGACACGAACGCCAGCGCGGTGCGGGCGGCGGCGTCGAAGCGGAGCTGGGTGACGTCCACCCCCGCGCCCGCCAGGACGCCGGCCAGCCAGCGACCGAAGGCGTCGTCACCGACCTTGCCGACGAAGCCCGACGCGACCCCCAGCCGCGCCAGCCCCACCGCGACGTTGGCGGGCGCCCCGCCCGCCGCCTTCGTGAACCGTTCGGCGTCGGCGACGGAGACGCCGGTCCGGTCGGGCACGAAATCGATCAACAGCTCCCCGAGCGTCCAGACGCGGGTCATGGCGCAAGGGTACCGCGGACGTCCCGCGGCGCGGCCGGCGGGACGTTCGTCCGTGGTAGAACGTCGCACGAGATGCCCGATTCCGACGCCTCGGACCCGCCCCTCCACGGCTCGAGCCTGGCGTTCGCCGAAGAGATGTACGTCACCTACCTCCGGGATCCCGACGCGGTCCCGGAGGCGTGGCGTCGCTACTTCGACGACGCCGGGACCCCCGAGGGCGGCCTGCGCGGCCGCCCCGACCTCGGGCCCACGTTCCTCCCCCGCAGCGTCTTCCGCGGGCCGCCGCGCGCCGGCGGGGACGGCGCCAGCGACCTGCAGCACCGCGCCGACAAACTCACCCGCAACTACCGGGTCCTCGGCCACCGCGTGGCGCACCTCGACCCCCTCGCCGAGGACGCGCACGCCCCCGACCCCGCCCGCCTCCCCGAGCTCGATCCCGCCGCCTACGGCTTCACCGACGCCGACATGGACGCCCCCGTCCTGGCGTCCGGCGTCGCCGGCGCCGACACCCTCGGGGGGCTCATCGACGGGCTGCGCGAGACGTACACCCGCGCCATCGGTGCGCAGTTCATGCACATCGACGACCTGGCGATGCGGGTGTTCCTCCGCGAACGCATGGAGGCGACCCGCAACCGCCTCACGTTGTCGCGCGAGACGCAGCTGCGCATCCTCACGAAACTGACCGACGCGGAGATCTTCGAGCACTTCATCCAGAAGAAGTACATCGGCGCCAAGAGCTTCAGCCTCGAGGGGGGCGAGACCCTCATCCCGCTGCTGGACCAGGCGATCGAGAAGGCCGGCCGGCAGGGCGTGCGCGAGATCGTGCTCGGCATGGCGCACCGCGGTCGCCTCAACGTCCTCGCCAACGTCATGGGCAAGAGCCCCCGCACGATCTTCCGGGAGTTCGACGACGTCGATCCCGAGATGCACCGCAGCAGCGGCGACGTGAAGTACCACCTCGGCTACTCGAGCGACTGGACGACGCAGACCGGCGAGACCGTCCACCTCAGCCTCGCGTTCAACCCCAGCCACCTGGAGTTCGTCAACCCGGTCGTGCTGGGCCGCGTGCGGGCCAAACAGGATCGCGTGGGCGACACCCGCCGGGTGCGGGGCATGCCGATCCTGATCCACGGCGACGCGGCGTTCATCGGCGAGGGGATCGTCCAGGAGACGCTGAACCTCTCCGACCTCGAGAGCTACCGCGTGGGCGGCGCGCTGCACGTGATCGTCAACAACCAGCTCGGCTTCACGACCGACGTCGAGCAGAGCCGCAGCACGCCGTACGCCAGCGACGTCGCGAAGATGCTGCAGGCCCCCATCCTGCACGTCAACGGCGAGGACCCCGAAGCGGTCGCGCAGGTCATCGAGCTGGCGATGGATTTCCGCGAGCGCTTCCAGCGCGACGTCGTGATCGACATGTACTGCTACCGCCGGCACGGCCACAACGAGGGGGACGAGCCCGGCTTCACGCAACCGGAGATGTACGACGTCATCAGGCGCCGCTCGACGGTGCGCGAGGCGTACCTGGAGCGGCTGTTGGCGCTCGGGGAGGTGACGCGCGAGGAGGCGGATGCGATCGCCGAAGCCCGCCGCGCGCACCTGGAACGCGAACTGTCGGTCGCGCGGAGCGACGACTTCCAGCTGTCCTACTCGCACGGCGAGGGCGTCTGGGCCCCGTACGTCGGCGGGGACGACGCCGACGTGCCCGACGTCGACACCGGCCTCGACCCCGCCACCGCCGCGCAGCTGCTGCACGCCACCGCGACGGTGCCGGACGGCTTCACGCCGCACCCGAAGATCGCGCGGGCGCTGCAGGCCCGCCGCCGCATGGCGGACGGCGAGGCGCCGCTCGATTGGGCGGCGGGGGAGGCGCTGGCGTTCGCCAGCCTCGCCGCGGAGGGCGTCCGCGTGCGCCTCACGGGGCAGGACAGCGAACGCGGGACCTTCTCGCACCGGCACGCGGTGCTGCACGACCGCAGCGAGGACCGCACGCACGTGCCCCTCGCGCACGTCGCGCCGGACCAGGGGCCGGTCGAGATCGCCAACAGCCCGCTCAGCGAGGCGGGCGTGCTCGGCTTCGAGTACGGCTACAGCCTCGACATGCCCGACGCGCTGGTGGCGTGGGAGGCGCAGTTCGGGGACTTCGTGAACGCCGCGCAGGTCGTCATCGACCAGTTCATCGCGTCCGGCGAGGACAAGTGGAACCGCCTGTCGGGCCTGGTGATGCTGCTGCCGCACGGCTACGAAGGCCAGGGCCCCGAGCACTCCTCGGCGCGGCTCGAGCGGTTCCTGCAGCTTGCGGCGGAGGACAACCTGCAGGTCGCCTACCCGACGACGCCCGCTCAGATCTTCCACCTGCTGCGCCGGCAGGTGCGGCGCGCGTGGCGCAAGCCGCTCGTCGTGATGACGCCCAAGAGCCTGCTGCGCTCGCCCGACGCCACCTCGCCGCTGCACGACGTCACGCAGGGCCGCTTCCAGCGCGTGCTGGACGACCCGGTGTTCGCGACGAAGACCGCCGCCAAACGCGTCAAACGGATCCTGGCGTGCAGCGGCAAGGTCGCCTACGACCTGATGCATGAACGCGACCGCCGGGGCCGCGACGACGTCGCCATCCTGCGTCTCGAGCAGCTGTACCCCCGCCCCGACGCCGCCCTCGCCGAGGTGCTGGGGCGCTACCCGAAGCGCGCCCCGCTGCGCTGGGTGCAGGAGGAGCCGGCCAACATGGGCGCCTGGAGCTTCCTGCGGACCGCGTGGGGCAGCGAGGCGTTCGGACGGTCGTTCGACGGGGTCCTGCGGCCCGCCTCCGCCAGCCCCGCCACCGGATCCGGCACCAGCCACAAGCTGGAGCAGGAGGAGCTCCTGCACGCCGCCTTCGAGG
The DNA here is from genome assembly GCA_031581195.1 of Trueperaceae bacterium. Taxonomy (NCBI): domain Bacteria; kingdom Thermotogati; phylum Deinococcota; class Deinococci; order Trueperales; family Trueperaceae; species Trueperaceae bacterium. The sequence continues at coordinate 4,986 of JAVLCF010000006.1, forward strand.
ACGACGCGTGAGCGACCGCCGCGCGGTCCGCCCCGCCCCCGCCGCACGACCGACCCCGATCCCGACCCCGGGAGGGAGTGAACGATGACCGACGTCAAGGTGCCCTCCGTGGGCGAATCGATCACCGAGGTGTTCCTCGGCGCGTGGCTCAAGCAGCCGGGCGACGCCGTCGCGAAGGACGAACCGCTCGTCGAGGTGGAGACCGACAAGGCCACCCTCGAGGTCCCCGCCCCCGAGGCGGGCGTCCTGTCCGAGATCCTCGCCGAGGAGGGCGCCACCGCCGAGGTCGGCCAGGTCATCGCCCGCGTCGACGAGACCGCCACCGGCGACGCCGCCCCGGTGCAGGACGCGCCGGCGGAGGACGCGCCGGCCGACGCGGCCCCCGCGAGCGCCCCGACGCCGGAGCCACCCGCCCCGGCGACCGGCCCCGCCGGCGCCGTCATGCCCGCCGCCCAGCGGCTGCTGGACGCGCACGGGCTGGACGCCGCCCAGGTGCCCGCCAGCGGGCCCGGCGGGCGGCTGCTGAAGGAGGACGTGCAGCGTCACCTCGACGCGCAGGGCACGACCGACGCCGCCTCGACCGGCGCCCCGGCCACCGCCCCGACCACCGCCGCCGCGGTCCGCGGTGAGGAGGCGGTCCCGATGAGTCCGCTCCGCCGCACCATTGCGCGCCGCCTCGTCGAAGCGCAGCAGACCGCCGCGCTCCTCACGACCTTCAACGAGGTCGACATGAGCGCCGTCATGGCGCTGCGCAGCACGTACAAGGACGCCTTCGAGAAGCGCTACGGGGTCCGCCTGGGCTTCATGAGCTTCTTCGTCAAGGCCGCCATCGACGCGCTCAAGGCGATCCCGCAACTCAACGCCGAAATCCGCGACGACGCGATCCTCTACAAGGACTACTACGACGTCGCCGTCGCGGTGTCGACGAAGAAGGGCCTCGTCACGCCGGTCGTGCGCGACGCGGAATCGCTGAGTTTCGCGGAGATCGAATCCACGATCGCCGACTTCGGGGTCCGCGCCCAAGCGAACCAACTCACGCCCGACGAGTTGACCGGCGGGACGTTCACCATCAGCAACGGCGGGGTGTTCGGCAGCCTCCTCTCCACCCCGATCGTCAACCCGCCGCAGTCCGGCGTGCTGGGGATGCACAGCATCCAGCAGCGCCCCGTCGCGGTCGACGGCGAGGTGGTGATCCGCCCGATGATGTACCTGGCCCTCACGTACGACCACCGCATCGTCGACGGCCGCGAGGCCGTGACGTTCCTGAAGCGCATCAAGGACGCGGTGGAGACCCCCGCGCGCCTCCTGATCGAGGTCTGACCCCATGGCGAAGCCCGACCCCACCCCCGACGCCCCCCGCACGCACGACCTCGTCGTCGTCGGTGCCGGCCCCGGCGGCTACGTCGCCGCCATCCGCGGCGCGCAGCTCGGTCTCGACGTCGCGATCGTCGAGAAGGAACCCACCCTGGGCGGCACCTGCCTCCGGGTGGGGTGCATCCCCAGCAAGGCGCTGCTCGAGTCCAGCGAGCAGTACCACCACGCCGGGCACGGCCTCGCGGTGCACGGCGTGCACGTCGACCCCCCGACCCTCGATCTGGACGCCATGATGGCCCGCAAGGACGCCGTCGTGCAGGCGAACACCGACGGCGTGGCGTTCCTGATGAAGAAGAACGGCGTCACCCGGTACGCCGGCACCGGCCGCCTGACCGGCCCCGGCGAGGTCGTCGTCGACGGGGAGGACGGCCCCACCGCCCTCGCCGCGGAACACGTCCTGCTCGCGACCGGGTCCCGCCCGGCGGCGCTGCCCGGCGTCGAGGTCGACGGCACCGTCGTGGTCGACAGCAGCGGCGCCCTCGCCTTCGACGCCGTCCCGAAGCGCCTCGCGGTCATCGGGGCCGGCTACATCGGCCTCGAGCTCGGGTCGGTCTGGTCGCGCCTCGGGAGCGAGGTGACGGTCCTCGAGTACGCCGACCGGATCCTGCCCGGCATGGACGCCGGCCTCGCGAAGCAGGCGCGGACGACGTTCACCAAGCAGGGCCTCCACTTCCGCCTCGGCGCGCGCGTCACCGGCGTGACCCTGAAGGGTCGCGGCCGGACGCGGCGCGCCGTCGTCGCCGTGGACGGCGGCGACGACGTCGAAGCGGAACGGGTGCTGCTCGCCACCGGTCGTATCCCGAACACCGAGGGGCTCGGCCTCGAGGCGGTCGGCGTCGCGACCGACGACCGCGGCCGCATCGAGGTCGACGGGCGGTTCGCGACGAACGTGCCCGGCGTGTACGCCATCGGGGACGTGATCGCCGGCCCGATGCTGGCGCACAAGGCGGAGGAGGACGGCGTCGCGGCGGTCGAGGGCATCGTGACCGGCGTCGGGCACGTCGACTACGACCTGGTGCCCGGCGTCGTGTACACCGACCCCGAGATCGCGACGGTCGGCGCGAGCGAGGAGGCGTTGAAGGCGGCCGGCACGCCGTACGTCAAGGGGGCGTTCCCCTACCAGGCGAACGGGCGCGCCCGCGCCCTCGAAGCGACCGGCGGGAAGGTCACGATCCTCGCGCACGCCGACACCGACCGCATCCTCGGCGTGCACGTCATCGGGGCGCACGCCGGCGACCTGATCGCCGAAGCGGTCGCCGCCATGACGTACGGCGCCAGCGCCGAGGACCTCGCGCGGACGGTCCACGCGCACCCCACCCTGGCCGAAACACTGAAGGAGGCGGCGCTCGCGGTGCACGACCGCGCGCTGCACGTGTGACGCCCCCGTCGCGCCGCACCGCGCTCCGGGACACGGCGCGACGCCGCCCGCGCTGCTAGGTTGACGCCATGACGCGATCCCCCACCGCCGCTTCGGGCCCCGCCGTCCCGCCGGCGTCGGCCGGGGCCCCCGCCGCGGGGGCGCCCGCGACCGTCGTCCCGCTGCCGAACGGCCACGCCGCCCCCGTGCACGACCCCGCCCTCGCCCGCATCGCCGACAAGGTCCTGAGCGGGGGGCGGGTGACGTTCGAGGAGGGCATGACCCTCTACGACACGCCGGACCTGCCCGGCCTCGCCGCCCTCGCCGACGCGGTCCGCGCCGAGAAGGTCGGCGACAAGGCGTACTACGTCCACAGCCTGCGGCTGTCGCAGACGAACGTCTGCTACGTCGGCTGCACCTTCTGCGGCTTCCAACGCACGATGGACCAGGAGGGCGTTTGGGACATGGACCTGAGCGACGTCTGGGCGTTCGTCGAGAAGCACGCGACGCCGGACCTCGTCGAGATCCACATCAGTTCCGGGCACCACCCCAAACGCGGCTGGGACTACTACCTCGACCTCACGCGCGGCCTCACCGACCGCGGCTACCAGGTGAAGGCCTGGACCGCGGCGGAGATCCACCACTTCGCGCGCATCGCGCGGCCCGCCGGCACCACCGCACCGGTCCCCTACCGCGAGGTGCTCGCGCAACTCCAGGAGGCCGGCCTGGTGGCCCTGCCCGGCGGCGGGGCGGAGATCTTCGCCGAACGCGTCCGCCGCCGCATCGCGCGCGCCAAGGTCGACGCCGACGGGTGGCTCGACGTGCACCGCGCCGCCCACGAGCTGGGCATCCCCACGAACGCGACGATGCTGTACGGGCACGTCGAGACGCTCGAGGAGCGCCTCGACCACATGATGCGCCTGCGGACCCTGCAGGACGACGCGCCCGGCTTCATGAGCTTCGTGCCGCTCGCCTTCCAGCCGGACAACAACCAGCTCGCCCGGGAGATCGGCAAGACGGAGTTCACGACCGGTCTCGACGACCTCCGCAACCTCGCGGTCGCCCGCGTGGTGCTGGACAACGTCCCGCACGTCAAGGGCTACTGGATCATGATCACGCCCGAGCTCGTGCAGGTCTCGCTCGGCGCGGGCGTCAGCGACGTCGACGGCACCATCTCCGACGAACGCATCGCGCACGCCTCGGGCGCCTCGACCGAGACCGGCATCAGCGAAGGGGACCTGATCCGCCTCATTCAGGATGCGGGCCGCGTGCCCGTCAAGCGCGACGCGATCTACACCGAACTCGAGGTGCACCCCGCGCGCCCGCTCGCGTGAACGCGTTCGCCCTCACGCAGGCGCACGACCTGCCCGCCGCCCGGGCGGCGGGCGAGGAACGCCTCGGCGTGGTGGCGTACACGAACGTCGCGCCGCTGCATTGGGGCCTCGCGCCGTGGGACGAGGACGGGCACCGCGCCCGCTTCGTATCCGGCGTCCCGACCGAACTCAACGCCGCGCTGCTGCGCGGCGACGTCGACCTGACGCTGATGAGCTCCGTCGCCTTCCTCCGGCACCGCCACGACCTCGCCGCCCTCCCGGACTTCAGCGTCGCCAGCCTCGGTCCGGTCCACAGCGTCACGCTGTTCCACCACCGCCCGTGGGCGGACCTGGACGGGGCGCGCATCGCGGTCACGACCGCCAGCGCGACCAGCGTCGCGCTGCTCGAGGTCCTCCTCCGCGCCTCGGGCCTCCGCGCGACCCTCGTCCCGCACGAGGACCGCGATCTCGGTGCGATGCTGGCGTCGTTCGACGGCGCGCTGCTGATCGGGGATGCGGCGCTGCGCGAGGGCGTCGCCCGCCGCGAGATCGGCGGCGTCCGCCCGCACCTGAGCGACCTCGGCGAACGCTGGTACGACGCCACCCGCCTCCCGTTCACGTTCGCCGTGTGGGCCTACCGCCGCGACCGGCCGCCGTCGGCGCGGATGGTCGCGAAGCTGCGCGCCGCCCGCGAGCGGGGGCTCGGCCACCTCGCCGACGTCGCCGCCGCCGCCGCTCCGCAGGCCGGCGTCACGCCGGAGGCGATGCTGCACTACCTCGCCAACTTCCGCTACCACCTCGGGCCCCCCGACCGCGACGGCCTGCTGGCCTTCGCGGCGCGGGCGGTGCCGGACCTCGACCCCGCCGACCTCCGCTTCGCCGAACCGCCCGCCGACCCCGCGCCCGGCGCGCCCCGCGCGGGGCGGTAGGCCGTGCCGCCCGACGCCGCGCCCGCCCACCTCCGGCCCCACCCGGGCCGCCCCACGCCGCTGGGGGCGACGTGGGACGGCGGGGGCGTGAACTTCGCGCTGTACGCCGAGCACGCCCACGCCGTCACGCTGCTGTTGTTCGACGACGCGGACGACGACGCGCCCGCCGCGGAGGTCGCGCTGCGCGAGCGGACCGGCCCGGTGTGGCACGGTTACCTGCCGCACCGGCGGCCGGGCCAACTGTACGGCTACCGCGTCGAGGGTCCCGACGATCCGGCGGCCGGCCACCGCTTCGACCCCACCCGGGTGCTGCTCGACCCCTACGCCAAGGCGCTCGGGCGCGCCCCCGCCCCCGGTCCGCCCGACCCCGCGACGGGGGCCGCGACCGTCGACCCGGCGCCGTTGGGGCGGGTCACCGAGGACGCCTTCGCGTGGGGGGACGACCGCCGTCCGGACGTGCCGTGGCCGGACACGGTGCTGTACGAGACGCACGTCCGGGGCCTCACGATGCGGCATCCCGACGTGCCCGAACGGCTGCGCGGCACGTACCTCGGGGCGGCCAGCGAACCGGTGCTGGCGCACCTGAAGGCGCTCGGGGTGACGACGGTGTCGCTCCTCCCGGTCCACGCCTTCATGACCGAGCCGGCCCTCCACGCGCGCGGCCTGCGGAACTACTGGGGCTACAACAGCGTGTCGTTCTTCGCGCCCGAACCGCGCTACGCGGCGTTCGGGATCGAGGGGGCGGTCCGCGAAGTGAAGATGATGGTGCGCGCCTTCCACGAGGCCGGCCTCGAGGTGCTGATCGACGTCGTGTACAACCACACCGCGGAGGGCGACCGCAGGGGTCCCACCGTGTCGTGGCGGGGGATCGACAACGCCGGGTACTACAAGCTCGATCCCGACGACCCGCGCCGCTACGTCGATTACTCCGGAACGGGCAACACCCTGGACGCCGGCAACCCGTTCGTGGTGCAGATGATCACCGACAGCCTCCGCTACTGGGTGGAGACGATGCGCGTCGACGGCTTCCGGTTCGACCTCGCGTCGGTCCTGGCGCGCGAACTGTACGACGTGAACATGCTGGCGCCGTTCTTCACCGTCATCCAGCAGGACCCCGTCCTGAGTCGCGTGAAGTTGATCGCGGAGCCGTGGGACGTGGGGCCCGGCGGCTACCAGGTCGGGAACTTCCCCTGGTCGTGGGCGGAGTGGAACGGCCGCTACCGCGACACCGTCCGCGCGTGGATGGCGGGGCACGAGGGGGTGCTCGGCGACCTGGCGACCCGCGTGGCGGGATCGAGCGACCTGTACGACCGCGGCGGCCGCCGTCCGTTCGCCAGCGTCAACTTCGTCACCGCCCACGACGGCTTCACGCTGCACGACCTGGTGCGGTACGCGCGCCGGCACAACGAAGCGAACGGGGAGGGGAACCGCGACGGGCACGCCCACCCGATCTCGCAGAACTTCGGGGTGGAGGGCCCCAGCGACGACGCGGACGTCGAGGCGCGCCGCGAGCGGGCGAAACGCAGCTTCGTCGCGACCCTCGTCACCTCGCAGGGTGTCCCCATGCTCCTGGGGGGCGACGAGCTGTCCCGGACGCAGGGCGGCAACAACAACGCCTACTGCCAGGACGACGAGGTCTCCTGGTACGACTGGCGGCTGGGCGAACCGGAACGCGCCTTCCTGGCGTTCGTCCGCCGCGCGTTCGCGTTCCGCGCGAAGCACCGCGTGTTGCGTCGCTCGACGTTCCTGACCGGAAGGGTGGACGCCTCGGGCTGCACCGACGTCGTCTGGTGGCACCCGCGCGGCGCGGCGATGCGCGACGAGGACTGGGAGGCGCCGGACGCCACCGCCGTCGGGATGCTGTTGTGCGCCGCCGCGCTCCGCCGCGCCCCGCACGACCCGTCGGAGGACCTGAAGGACGAGGCGTCGGTCCTGGTGCTGTTCGGGGGGCGGCGTCCCGAACCGTTCGTGCTGCCCCCCGAGCCCGACGGCGGCCGGTGGCGCGTCGCGCTGAGCAGCGGCGACGCAGAGGAGGGCACGACCGCGTCGCCCGGCGACCGGCTGGACGTCGGCGTCGACGGCGTCGTCGCCCTCGAGGCGGTCCCGGCGTGACGCCCGGCCCGCCGACCGTGCACGTCCTCACCCCCACGAAGGACCGGCCCGACCGGCTGCGCGACGCGCTCGCGTCGCTGCAGGCGCAGACGCACGGCGCCTGGCGGGCGTGGGTCGTCGACGACGGCGACGGGTCCGGCGTCGCGGCGGTCCGGGAGCAGGGCGACCCCCGCCTCCACGCCGAACGCAACCCCGGGCGGGGGCAGGTCGACGCCCGCAACGCCGCGCTCGACGCGGCCCTCGCGCACGCCGACCGGGACCTCGACGTCGTGATGCTGCTGGACGACGACGACCGGTTGCGCGACGCGGAGCACCTGGCGGCGGTCGTCGCCCGCCTCGCGGACGGGCCCGCGCTGGTGCATCGCGGCGGTTGGTTCGCGTTCGAGGCGGACGCCCGCCGCGAACCGTTCGACCCCCCCACGAGCGTCGCCTCGTTGCGTCACGACAACACCGTCCTCACCGTCGGGTTGGCGTGGCCGGCGGCGCTGCACGCCGACCTCGGGCGGTTCGACCCGGCGATGGGCAGCTACTTCGATTGGGATTGGATCCTCCGCGTCACGGATGCGGGCGTGCCCCTCGCGCACCTGGCGGGGCTGGGGGTCGAGTACCGCGTGCACGACGCGAACACGTCGGGTCGGCCGAGCGAGGTACGCACCGCGGCGTTCGAGCGGTTCGTCGCCAAGCACGCCCTCGACGTCGTGCAGAAGGACCACGTCGCCGTCCACCGCGAGCGTCGCGGCGAGGGCTGACGCCCCCGCCTCCGGGGTCCGCCTCCCGGGTTCCCCTCCCGGCGCTCAGGCGCGCGCGGGGCGGGCGGCGTCCGGCGCGACGTCCATGGCCGCGACCACCGCCATGTGCGGCATCGTGAGGGCGCTGATCCACACCAGGTACGTCGCGACGTACCCCTCCGCCCCGTCGATGCGCGGCGCGGCCCACGCCCACAACCCCACCAGGACGCCGATCGCCAGGACCGTCATCGGGGTCAGGTCGCGCGCGAGGCGCGCCCACCCGCGCGCCGTCCGGCCCTCCGCGACGTCCCGGCGCTCGCGCGGCCGGAGGACCAACAGGCGCACCAGGTGCCGCAGGGCGTGCCAGAACAGGAAGTACACGCCGATCGCCAGGTAGGGCGGGACGAGGAGGAACGTCGCCGCGAGCAGCGCGACCTCCGCGACGTCGAGCGTCACGCCGACCCGCGTCGGCCAGGCGCGCCGCAGCGTCGCGAGCCACCCCAGGCCGCTCCCGACCAGCAGTGCGGCCGTCACCAGGCGGACCGGGGCCGCGCCGGGGTCCGGGAGGGCGCCGCCCGCCCCGACCGCCGTCGCGGCGTGCTCCAGCAGGCCGGCGACGACGTCGGGGTACGCCAGGACCGGGATTGCGACCGGCAGCGCGCCGCGGAGCGCGCCCGTCGCGAGGGCGTCGCCCCACCCCAGGGCGCGGCGCCCCAGGTGCAGCTGCAGGAAACGCAGGTCCCCCTGCCCCCAGTGCGCGACCGTCGCGACCAGGAACGCCGCGAAGGCGGCGGCGGGCGCGACCGTCCACGCCGCCAACGTCGCGACGGCGAGCGCCAGGTACGCGCCCAGAAACGCCGTCACGCCGGCCGGCGTGCGGCCCCACGCGAACCCGACGCGGGCGGGGACGACGTGATCGAGGGCGCCGTGCGGGAGGCCGAACGCGACGATGCCGATCAGCAACGGCGCGAACATCGCGGCCGCCGCCGCGTCGGGCGCGAGGACCGCCAGCGCGACCGCCGACGCCACCAGCCCCCACCCGGTGGCGGCCACCGCGAGGGACAGCCGCGCGAACGGAGCCGCGTCGGCCGACGGTGCGTGCGGGCCCCCCGCCGTCGTCTGCATCACGGCCCGACGCTACGCCCGGTCCGCCGCCGCGACCGTGTCGGTCCGCACCGTCGCGCCGCAGCATCGTGGCCGCCGCCACGAACTTCGCGGTGCGGGGGAGGCCGCGGCGCTACAGCACGTAGCGGGCGAGGTCCTCGTCGCCGACGACGTCGCCCAACCGGGCCCGTACGTACGCCTCGTCGATCGTGACCGCGCCCAGGTCGGTGCCGAAGGCGACGTCCTCCAGGACCCGCTCGAGGATCGTGTGGAGGCGCCGCGCCCCGATGTCCTCCACCTCGCGGTTGACGCGTTCGGCGACCTCCGCGATCGCCCGGATCGCGCCGTCGTCGAACGTCAGGTCGGTGCCGTCGACCGCCAACAGGTCGACGTACTGCCGGGTGAGGGCGTAGCGCGGTTGCGTCAGGATGCGCTGCAGGTCGGTGGCGGTCAATTCGTCGAGCTCCACCCGGATCGGGAAGCGCCCCTGCATCTCTGGGATGAGGTCCGACGGGCGGTTCGACGCGAAGGCGCCGGCCGCGATGAACAGCACGTGGTCGGTGGCGACCATCCCCAGCCGGGTCTGGACGCGGGTGCCCTCCACGACCGGCAACAGGTCGCGCTGCACCCCCTCGCCGGAGACGTCCGCGCCGGCGGCGCGCTCGTCCCCGGCGATCTTGTCGATCTCGTCGAGGAACACGATGCCGCGGTTCTCCGCGCGATGGATCGCCTCGCTCGCCACCTCGTCGTCGTCCAGCAGCTTCTGCGCCTCGAGGTCCTGCAGGACCGTCCGCGCTTCGCGCACCGGGAGGCTGCGCCGCTGCGTTCCCTGCGGCCGCATCTTCTGGAACATCTCCTGCAGGTTCCGGCCGATCTCCTCCATGCCCGGCATGCCGAGCGGCGTGCCGGCCGGCTCCTCGGGCACCTCGATCTCGACGGTGCGGTCCTCGAGGTCGCCCTTGCGCAACAGCGCCCGCATGCGCTCCAGGCCCTCCTCGGTCCCGCCCGGCAGCAGCGCCTCCAGCAGCGCGCGCTCCGCGAGGGTGGCGGCCTCCTCGGCGACCTCCGCCTTCTTCTCCGCCTCGACGAGGGCGTGCGCCGCCTGCGCGAGGTCCCGCACGATCCCGTCGACGTCCCGCCCGACGTAGCCGACCTCGGTGAACTTCGTCGCTTCGACCTTCACGAACGGGGCGCGCGCCAACTTCGCGAGGCGCCGCGCGATTTCGGTCTTCCCGACCCCCGTCGGGCCGATCATCAGGATGTTCTTCGGGGTCACCTCGCCCTGCACGTCGGCGGGCAACGCCCGGCGGCGGACGTGGTTGCGCAGCGCCACCGCGACGCTGCGCTTCGCGGCGTGCTGCCCGATGATGTGCGCGTCGAGCGCCTCGACGATCTCGAGCGGCGTGAGGTCCGCGAGGTCCTTGCCCGGGCGCGCCACGAGGTCGCCGCTCACGCGGTCCCCTCCTCGCCGCCGTCGGGGTCCGCGGGGTCGGGCGCGTCGGGGTCGGTGGGGACCGCCAGGACGGTCGCTTCGCCGCTCGTGTAGACGTCGATGTCGCCGGCGATGCGGATCGCCTCCCGCGCGATGCGAGGGGCGCTCAGGTCGGTGTGCTCGAGGAGCGCCCGGGCCGCCGCAGCTGCGTACGCGCCGCCGCTCCCGACCGCCGCGACCGGCACGTCGGGGGCGACGACGTCGCCGGCGCCCGACAGGCTGAGGATGCGTTCGGCGTCGGCGACGAGGAGCATCGCCTCGAGGGTGCGCAGCGCCCGGTCGGTGCGCCACTCCTTGACGGTCTCCACCGCGGCGCGCATGAGGTCGCCCTTCGCGCCGGCGAGGTACCCCTCGAACTTCTCCATCAGCGTGAAGGCGTCGCTCACCGCGCCGGCGAAGCCGGCGACGACGGGGCCGCGGTCGAGGCGGCGGACCTTCACCGCGCCGCGCTTGACGATCTGGTCGCCGAGCGTCACCTGCCCGTCGCCCGCGAGGGCGCTCACGCCGTCCTTGTGGACGGCGACGATCGTGGTGCCGTGCATGCGCGTCATGCCGCCGAGGCTACCGCGGACGCCGCCTCCGCCCCGCGGCCCGCGGCACGGGGCTGCGGTACCCTGGTCGGCATGCAGGCGCACCCGTACGGCGGTGGGTGGCTCGAGGTGGTCGTCGGGCCGATGTTCAGCGGGAAGTCCGAGGAACTCATCCGGCGCGTCACCCGCGCGTTGATCGCGAAGCAGGCGGTGCAGGTCTTCAAGCCGGCGATCGACGACCGCTACGAAGCGATCGCGGTCGCGAGTCACGCCGGCCGGACGCTGGAGGCGGTCGCCGTCGACGGCGCCGCCGACGTCGCCGCGAAGGTGGCGGACGGCACCGAGGTCGTGGCGATCGACGAAGCGCAGTTCTTCGACGACGCCCTCGTCCCCCTCGTGCAGGATTTCGCCGACGCCGGCAAACGGATCGTGGTCGCCGGCCTCGACCTCGATTTCCGGGGGGAGCCGTTCGGGCCGGTCCCGACCCTCCTCGCGCGCGCGGAGCACGTCGAGAAGCTCACCGCGATCTGCCGCTGCGGGGCGGCGGCGACGCGCACGCAACGCCTCATCGGGGGGCACCCCGCCCACTACGACGACCCGGTCATCCTCGTCGGCGCGCAGGAGCGCTACGAGCCGCGCTGCCGCCGCTGCCACGACGTGCCGCGCGCCGCGCGCGCCGCCCCGTTGTTCGCCGCGGCGACCGCGCGGTCCTGACGCGCCCCGTCAGGGGTGCAGGCGGCTGCCGTCGCGCGGGAAGGCCCGCGCGAAGCGGACGTTGGGGAGGCCGACGAGGAGCGCCGTGAGGCGTTCGGTCCCGATCGCGAAGCCGCCGTGGGGCGGCATGCCGTGCCGGAACACCTCGAGGTACCCCTCGAAGCGGCCGGGGTCCATCCCGCGCTTCTCGAGCTCGCGCACGAGGACGTCGGGGTCGTGCACGCGTTGCCCGCCGGACGTGATCTCGGTCCCGCGGAACAACAGGTCGAGCCCGCGCGTCAGCCCGTCGCCCGTCGGGAAGGTGTAGAACGGTCGGGCGGCTTCGGGGTAGCGCGTGACGAACACGAAGTCGCTGCCGTGCTCCTCCTTCGCCCAGCGCCCGACGAGGCGTTCCGCTTCGGGGTCGAGGTCCTTGCCGCCCGAGACGTGCCCGTAGCGTTCCTCGACGAGGGTGCGCGCCTCGAGCAGCGGGATGCGGGGGAACGGCGCGTCGGCGAGGGGCGGCTCCGCCCCGAGCCGCTCCAGTTCGCCCGCGGCGCGGTCCCAGGTGCGACGGACCATGCTGCGCAGCAGCTGCTCCTGGAGATCCATGACGTCGCCCTCGTCGCGGATGAAGCCCAGCTCGACGTCGAGGCTGAGGTACTCCGCGAGGTGCCGGACGGTGTGCGACGCCTCGGCGCGGAAGACCGGGGCGGTCTCGTAGACGCGTTCGAAGACCGCGACCATGATCTGTTTGTAGAGCTGCGGCGACTGCGCGAGGTAGGCGCGGGTGCCGTAGTAGTCGACCTCGAACAGGTCCGCGCCGCCCTCCGCGCCGGCGGCGACGAGTTTCGGCGTGAAGATCTCGGTGAAGGCCGCGTCGTCGAGGAACGCACGGAACGCCGCGACGAGCTCCGCGGCGACCTTGCCGGTCGCCTGCGCTTCGGGCGTGCGGACGGTGACGGCACGGTACTGCAGCAGCGTCTCCGGCGCGGCGTGCCAGGACGCCTTCGGGAGCTCCACGGGGGGCGGCACGGTGGCTTCGGCGAGGACGTCGAGGGCGTCCGCCTGCACCTCGTACCCGCCGGGCGCCTTCGCGGACGCGGCGACGACGCCGCGCACCTCCACCGCACTTTCGGGGAGGGGGATGGTGGCGTCGCGCAGGACGCACTGCGCGAGGCCGGAGCGGTCGCGCAGCACGAGGAAGCGCACCCCCCCGAGGTCGCGGCGGGCGTGCACCCACCCGCGCAGCAGGACGCGTTCGCCCTCGTGCGCGGCCAGGTCGCGCGCGAGGGTCCGGGGCGTGGGGTCGGGGCCGGTGTCGGGGGCGGGCGTGGAGTCGGTCACGGCGTTCCTTTCGGGAGGGGCGGTGGGGACGCAAAAGAACGACCCCCGGGCGGGCCCGGGGGTCGATGCGAGGCGGCGTGCGGCGTCACGCCCCAGGCTCGACCCCGCGCGGATTGTCGGTCCGCCCCTGATCGTTCGACGCCCACGCGGTGTGCGCGGGGGCGAACGTCGACGGGGTCGCGGGGCGGCGGGCGGTCATGCGTGCGAGCGTAGCCCCCGCGCGACGCGCCCGTCAACGCGGGGTCCGCCGGTCATCCCCCGGTGGCGCGTGGGGTGGGGGGTGCCGGGGGCGCGGCGTCGAGGGCGGTCCGGACGGCGGCGGCGAGCGGCGCGATGGGGCTGTACGCTGCGAAGGCGTCGGCGTCGAGCCACGCGTACGCCTCGTGCTCCGCACTGAGGACGACGGCGGGGTCCGGGGCCTGCGGGGTGGCGCGGTAGACGACGACGACCATCGGCTCGCCCGCCCGCGACGCGGCGTACGCCGTCCAGGGGCGCACCTCGACGGCGACGTCGAGGCCCGACTCCTCGCACACCTCGCGGCGGGCGGCGTCGCGGGGCGCTTCGCCCGGCTCGATGCGGCCCGACAGCGCCTCCCAGACGCCGGGGGCGGCCTCCGCGCCGGCGGCGCGCCGGAGCGCCAGCACGCGGCCCGCGTGGAGGACGAGGACGGCGACGGCGGCGACGTGGTTGGCGGCGTTCGGCACGGCGGACAGGGTAGCCCGCCCGGCGCTCAGGGGCCGGCCTCCGCGATCCAGCGGACCTCGTACGGGGCGAGGTCGTGCGGGCCGGCCTGCCACCGCTCGCCGGTGAGCAGGTCGCGGCCGGCGGGGAGGTCCGCCCGCGCGTCGCGACCGGCGAGCTCGTGAACGGCGGTGACGGGCGCGTCGTCGCCCCGGCGGATCGCGAGGACGCCCGGCGGGGCGTCGGGGATCGCGTGGGGGGCGTTCGGGTGGAAGGCGGGGTGCGACCGCCGCGTGCGGAGCAGGTGCTGCAGAACGTGCAGGATGCGGGCGCGGCGCGAGGTGGGGTCGGCGAGCTCGCGGAGGGTGGCGTCGGCGTCGAGCTTCGCGCGGTTGATGGCGCGTGGCGTGCCGGTGGCGTGCGCCAGGTCCGGCGCGCCGCGCGAGCCCAGCAGGCTGTGCAGGTACAGCGCCGGCACGCCGGGGAGCGCCATCATGACCGCGTGCGCCGCGGCGAACCGGGCGACCTCGCGCTCGAGCGGTTCCTCGACGCTCGGCGTGCGCAGCGCGTCGAGGTAGCCGACGTTCAGTTCGTAGGGGGTCTCGCGGCCGTCCGCGTCGCGCTTCCGGCCGACCTGGCCGCCCAGGGCGAGGGTCCGCTCGACGAGGCGGTCGATCGCGTCGGGGGGCAGGATCGACTCGACGGCGCGCACGCCGATCCCGTCGTGGCTGGCGAGGAAGTTCAGGAACCACGTCGCGTCGCTCGGGGTGCGCAGGTCCGCCGCCCACGTTCGGAGGGGACCGACGTCGCCGGTCGTCATCGTGTGCAGGACGAGGGGCGGGAGGGCGAAGTTGTAGACCATCTGCGCTTCGTCGTCCCCCGACCCGAAGTACGCGACGTTCTCCGCGTGCGGCACGTTCGTTTCGGTGAGCACCACGACGTACGGGGCGGCGACCTCGAGCACGGCGCGCAGGAGGCGGATCAGGCCGTGCGTGTGCGGGTGGTGCGCGCAGGGCGTCCCCAACTCCTTCCAGAGGTACGTCACGGCGTCCAGGCGCAGCACCTGCGCACCGTGCTCGACGTACGCGAGCAGGACCGAGACGATCTCGCGCAGGAGCGTCGGGTCGCGGTAGTCGAGGTCCACCTGGTCGGGTCCGAACGTCGTCCAGACCCAGCGGTCGCCGTCGTGGGCGGCGAACTTCGTGAGGAGCGGCGTCGTGCGAGGCCGCACGACGCCGCGCACGTCGGCGTCCGGCGCTTCGCTGCGGAACCAGGTGCGTTGCGGGGCGTCGCCGCGCAGGTAGGCGGCGAACCAGTCCCCCTGCGCCGAGGCGTGGTTCACGACCGCGTCCACCATGAGGCGGTGGTGCGCGGCGAGGCCCTCGACGTCGCGCCACGTGCCGTAGCGCGGGTCGACGGCGTCGTAGCTCTTCACGGCGAACCCGTCGTCGGACGACCAGGGGTGGAAGGGGAGGACGTGGACGGTGGAGACGGTGTCGGCGAGCGGCCCCTCGAGCCACGTCCGGAGGGTGCGGAGGGGGGCTTCGCCGTCGCGGCGGAGGGCGTCGGCGTACGTGATCAACAGCGCGTCGCGTTCGCTCATGCGCCGTGCGGGCGGGACGGCGGGGGCCGGGTGCGCCTCCCGGAACGCCGTCGCGACGCGCAGCAGGTCGTCGGCGAGGGCGTCGCCGACCTCGCCGTAGAGGCGTCGCGCTTCGCGCCGGACGGGGGCGCTCACGCCGTGACCCCGAGCGAAGCGAGGGGCCCCTCGAGCGCCGCGCGGAGGGCGGGGAGGCCGAAGTGGGCGGCGGCGCGGGTGCGGTTCGCCGCAGCGATCCGGGCGCGCGCCTCGGGGTCGTCGAGGAGCGCGCGGACGCGCGCGACGGCGGCGTGGTCGATCGCGCCGTCGATCTCGACGAGGTCGAGGCCGGCGGGGGCGATGTCGGCGACGTAGACGTCGTAGCGATTCACGAGCGCGACCCGGTCGAACGCGAGGGTCTCCAGGAGGGCGTTGCCGAACCCCTCGTACAGGCTGGGGTACGTGACGAAGTCGGCGGCGAGGTAGGCGTCTCGAAGCGCGAAGTGCGCATCGTCCCGGGCGGGTCCGAAGGCGTCGGGGACGTAGCGCAGGTCGACCCCTGCGGCGTCCGCCTGGGCGCGGAGGGCGGCGAGGGTGGCGTCCCCCTCGTCGCCCGAGGCGTGGGTGATGACGAGGACGTTGCGGGGGTCGTCGAGTCGCGCGAGGAGCTCGACGGCGAGGTGGATGCCTTTGCGGGGCACGACGCGGGTGGGTTGCAGGATCAGGCGGCGGTCGTGCTGGAGCCCCAACGCCGCGCGGACGCGGGCGCGGACGTCGGCCGCCTCGTCGGGGGTGGGGCGGGGGGCGCCGAAGTCCATGACGTTCGGGGCGACGGTGGCGTGCAGCCCCCTGCGCTGCGCGAGCGCGTCGGCGGCGGGGGTGTTGATCGCCAGGTGCCGCACGTGGGGGGCGTCCCACGGGAAGTAGGTCTCGAGCCAGTCGGGGACGCGCGGGTGGGCGAAGCGGTCGCGCTCCCAGGCGTAGTCGTGTTCGTGCGAGAGGGTCGGGAGGCCGGTCGCGTCGACGACGCGCGCGAGCGCGCCGGCGAGCGGGAGGTGCATGGGGATCGCCCAGGCGTTCTGGACGACGAGGAGGTCGGGGGCGGCGTGACGCACGACGGGAAGCATCGCATCGGCGAGGCGGTCGGCGGCGGTGGCGAGGTCGGTGGGCAGCGTCGGGTCGTCGGGCGCGTCGGCGGGGGGGAAGGCGCGCCGCTGCAGGGCGCGCGCCTCGGGCGCGCGGAAGTGCATGGCGGGCAGCGCGACGGCGCCGGGCGTCTCGACGTCGCCGGCGACGTCGCGGCGCTCGAAGCCCAGGTCCCCGAGCACGCGCGCGACCTTCGTCGCTTCGAGGGAGACGCCGTCGGTGCCGGCGAGGCGGGTGGCGAGGTGCAGGGCACGCACGTCAGGCCTCCGTGCGCAGGGTGGGCGCGGCCGCGGGGTCGGGGCGGGGGGAGGGGATCGGTTCGGCCTCGGTCGTCATCCCTTCACCCCTCCGGAGGTCAGGCCCCCGACGAGGTACTTCTCGAACCAGAAGAACAGGATCATGATGGGGACCGTCACGACGACCGCGCCGGCCATGAGGTACTGGCGGGGGACCTCCTGCGAGTCGAGCGCCACCATGCCGCGCGAGAGGGTGAAGATCTCGGGGCTGTCGAGGAACATGAAGGCGAACAGGAACTCGTTCCAGGCGATCATGAACACGTACAGGCCGACCGAGGCGAGGGCGGGGAGCGACAGCGGCAGGGTGATGCGCCAGATGACCCCGAGGCGCGTCGAGCCGTCGATCATGCCGGCCTCCTCGAGGTCCTTGGGGAGCGTCTGGAAGTAGCTGCGGAGCATGTACAGCGCGACGGGGAGGGTGGTGGCGGGGTAGACGACCAGCAGGCCGGGGAGGGTGTCGCGCAGCCCCAGTTGGCTGAAGATCGCGTAGAGCGGGATGACGAGCACGATGGCGGGGAACATGTAGATCAGCAGGATCGAGCGCGACAGCCAGGCGCGCCCGGGGAAGCGGAGGCGCGTCACGGCGTACGCGCCGAGCACCGCGAGGGCGAGGGTGATCGCGACGGTGACGACGGCGACGAAGGTGCTGTTGAGGATGAAGCGCGCGAAGTCGAACGTGATCAGGACCTCGCGGTAGCCGACGAGGAGCTCCGTGAGCCCGCGGGAGACGTCGATCGCGAGGTTCGTCGGGTCGCGCAACAGCTCCGCCCGGGGCTTGAGCGACGAGGCGACCATGAACCAGAACGGCAGGACGACGATGGTGACGAAGAAGCCGAACCCCACGCCGCGCAGCCCGCGCAGCAGGACCCGTTCGCGGTCGTGCGGGTCGACGCGCACGAGGTCGATCTCGCGCAGCCCGTAGCGGGTGGTCTGGCCGATCAGGATCCACGTCACGACGGCGGCGGGGGCGCCCCAGAACGGGTGGGCGAGGTCGAGGGGCGCGCCGCCCGACGCCGCCGCCCACGCGAGCCCCACCGCCGCCCCGGCGGTCCAGGCGGCGGGCGCGGGCGTGTCCTTGCCGCGGCGGAGGGCGGCGAGGACGCCGCCGAGCGCGGCGCCCGACGCGAGCGCCCACCCGAGCGGTGCGGAGGCCGCCCCGGTGGTCGTGAGGGTCGTGAGGAGGCTCCAGGCGAGCACGAGGAGGGCGGCGGCGAAGGCGCCGACGAGGCTCGCGAGGGCGAAGCCGGCGGGTGAGGTGCGCATCATTCCCCCTCCGGAGCGAAGCGGAAGTAGAGGATCATGAAGGTGGCCAGGATGACGAAGAGGACGACGGCGACGGCGGCGCCGGCACCGAGGTCGGCGAGCGCGAACGCCTGGTCGTACACCTGGACGGTGAGGGTCTTGGTGCCGGCGGCGCCGCCGGTCAGCAGGAAGATGTCGTCGAACTTGTTGAACGTCCAGATGAAGCGCAGCAGGAACAGGGTCGAGAGGATGCCGACGAGCTGGGGCAGGGTGACGTACCAGAAGCGTTGCAGGGGGCTGGCGCCGTCGACGTCCGCCGCCTCGTACATGTCCTGCGGGATCGCCTGGAAGCGCGCGAGGATGAACAGGAAGGCGAAGGGGAAGTAGCGCCACGCCTCGAACAGGATGACGACCGTGAGCGCCATCGGGACGGCCAGTTCGAGGCCGAACAGGTCGACGGTCGCGGTGCGGCGACTGAGGAAATTCACCGCCTGCTCGACGAGGCCGTACTCCTTGAGGACGGCGTTGACGTTCCCCGAGAGCGGGTCGAGGAGGAACGCCCAGGCGAAGGCGGCGGCGATGACGGGGGCGACGTAGGGGAACAGGAACACGCCGCGCAGGACCCCCTTGCCGAGGAAGTCGGCGTGAAGGAGTTGGGCGGCGAACAGCCCCAGCAGGATCGAGCCGATCGTGCCGAAGACCGTGTACCAGAGGGTGACGCGCAGCGCCGGCCAGAAGTCGGGCGCGCCGATGACGCGACGGAAGTTGTCGAGCGTGAAGGTGGCGTCGGTGAGGACGTTCGGGGCGCGCCCGCGCATCTGGGGTCGGGTGGCGAGCGGGTCGGGGAAGCCGGCGTCGGCGTAGGCGGGCCCGGCCTCGAAGGTGAGGTCGAGGTTCTCGCGGTGGCCGCCCTCCCACGTCCCCAGGACGCAGGCGAGGTCGCGGCCGTCCTGCTCGCAGCGGGGGTCGTCGGTCGTCAGCGTCAGGCCGGCGGGGAGGGCGTCGAACAGGACGACGTCGCGGATGGCGACGTCGAGGGAGCTGCTGCGCATCTGGTAGCGCACGACGACGTCGCCGCCGACGGCGGTCGCTTCGCTGCGGAGGCGTTCGCGGACGATCGGTTCGGGGGGGCGCAGGTCGCCGAGCTCGACCGGTTTGAAGGCGATCCAGAAATTCGCGAGGACGGGGAAGAGGACGATCGCGAAGACGATCGCGAACGTCGGGGTGAGCATCAAATAGGCGAGTCGGGCTTCGCGGGCGGCGAGGGTTCCGCGCACGGGACGTCCTTCCTGGGGGGCCCGGGGGCCGGCCGTGCCGGCCCCCGGGGTGGGCGTCACTGCAGGGCGGCCACGCGGCTCTGCAAGCGTTCGACGGTCTCCTCGACGGTCGCTTCGCCGTCGAGGTAACTGCGGACGAGTTCGGCCATGACGCGGGTGCCGTAGAGGCGCGAGAGGAGCGCCCCTTCGCCCTGCGCGTACGCCCAGCGGTCGGCGACGGCGAGGCCGGCGACGATGTCGTTCACGACGTCCTCGCCGTACAGTTCCCCAAGCGAGGCGCGGCGGTCGACGCCGACGTCGAGTTCGCCCCAGCCGTCGACGAACGCCGTGGCGTCGGCGCTCGTGCCGTTGCGGACCGGGAACAGGCCTTCGGGCGCCATGGAGAGCCACTCGAGGTAGGCGTCGCCGTCGAGGATCCACTCGACGAACGCTTGCGCCGCTTCGGTGTCGGCGTCGACGGTGATGCCCCAGTTGGAGAGCGCCGCCCAGCTGGCGCCCTCGGGGTGGTCGGGGCCGGCGAGGTTGGTGACGATGCCGGTGACTTCGGCGAGCTCGGTGGTGGTGGGGTCGTCGCCGATCGTGACGGGGGCCGCGTCGCGGAGGCCGGCCATCTCGTCGAGGATGAACGGCGACCAGACGATCATGGCGGCGCGCCCGTCGAAGTACAGCTCGCGCGACTGTTGCCAGAAGAGGTTGCCGTCGGGGCTGGCGTCGGCGAGGGTCTTGTAGAACTCGAGCGCGTGGGTGGTGGCCTCCGCGTCGAGGCCGATGCTGCCGTCGTCGTTCACGAGCTGCACGCCGTTGGCGAGGAACAGGTGCTCGATGACCTGCATCGTGTAGTCGTTGTCGACGTCGGTGGCGGCGACGAAGCCGAAGGTGTTCGGGGGGTCGTGGAGCGCTTCGACGGCGGTTTCGATCGCGGCGTAGCTGGTGGGCGGCGCCAGGCCGGCCTCCTCGAAGAGGTCGGCGCGGTAGACGAGCAGCTGCGTCCAGCCGTCGCTGGGCACCGCGGCGTAGCCGTCGGGGGTGGCGTTGAGGCCGAGCAGGCCCTGCGCGAACGTGCTCTCCCCGAGGGCGTCGATGACCTCGCTGGCGGCGGTGACGTCGAGGATGCCGGCCTCGGCCCAGCCGATCGTCTGGCTGACCGGGTGGTAGATGAGGTCGGGCAGGTCGCCGGCGCTGAAGGCGGCGGTGATGCGCGTCGCGAGTTCGGACTCCTCGACGGGGATCACCTCGATCGCGGTGCCGGTCTGCGCCTCGAACTGCGCGGCGATGCTCTCCTGCACCTCCATGCGTTCGGGTTGGACCTGCGTGGTCCACATGCGCAGTTGCGCGAACGCCAAGCTGCCGATCAGGGCCAACGCGAGGGGGACGACGAGTCGTTTCACGGGCTTCCTCCTTCGTACCGTCGAGCCGCGGGGGCTCGGGGGCGTGTCCGAACCGCGCCGGTCTGCGCGGGTGTCGGCCTAGCGGGGCGGCGGGACCGTGGAGTCCCGCGGGACGAGGTCGGGCGTGACCGGCGCGGGGGGGCCCGCGCCGGCGTCGAAGAGGCGGGCGGCGGCGTCGCGCCCGAGGGCGCGTCCGGGCTGCCGGACGGTGGTGAGGGGCGGGTCGAGGTAGGCGCTCCAGGGGAGGTCGTCGAAGCCGACGACGGACAGGTCGTCGGGGAGGTGCAGGCCGCGTTCGCGGGCGGCGGCGTAGAAGCCGGCGGCGACCCGGTCGTTGGCGCACAGGACGGCGGTGGCGTCGCCGTCGGCGAGGAGGGTGGCGCCGGCGGCGCGGCCGCTTTCTTCGCTGAAGTCGGTGTCGACGACGCGGCGGACGCGCAGGCCGTGGCGGGGGGCGAGGGTGCGGAGGGCGGCGCGGCGTTCCGCGCCGTCGCGGCGCGGGCCGGCGAGGTGGGCGACGTCGCGGTGCCCGAGGGCGGCGAGGTGGGCCAGGGCGGCGTCGATGCCGGCGTGGTTGTCGATGCGGACCTCGGGGACGCCGCCGTCGCCGGGCGGGCGTTCCGCACCGACGTGCACGACCGGCGTGTCGCCGACCAGGTCGCGGAGGGGGGCGTCGTGCAGGTGGCTGCCGATCAGGACGAGGCCGTCGACGCGGCGGGCGACGAGCGTGGCGACGCGGCGCGCTTCGCGCGCCTCGTCGCGGTGGTCGGTCATGATCGTCGCGAGTTTGTCGTGGGCTTCGAGGACGTCCTCGACGCCGCGTGCGATGGCGGCGTTGAGGGGTCCGACGAGGTCGGGGACGAGGATGCCGACGACGTCGCTGCGGCCGGTGATGAGGCCGCGGGCGGCGGGGTTGGGGACGTAGCCGAGGTCGCGGATGGCGTCGCGCACCACGCGGGCGGTGGCGTCGGCGACGGCGCCGCCGTTGACGACGCGGGAGACCGTCGCCGTGGAGACGGCGGCGTGTCGAGCGACGTCGTGCAGGGTGGGGGGACGGTCGGGCATCGGCCTCCTGGCGCCCCGAAGCGGGACGACTGCAAACGTTTACATCTTGTCGATGGCTCCACTATGGCGCACGGCGAGCCGGAATGCAAGCGTTTTCAGCGGCCGGCGGGCGGGCGCCGCCCTCAGGCGTCGCGCACGACGTCGTGGAGGACGACGACGAGGACGACGCCCGCGTGGACGTCGACGCGGGTCCCGTCGCCCTCCGCGACGTTCGACACCCCGCGCCCCACGCCGCGCGGGAGGGCGGCCGCGTCCAGCGGGTAGGCGGCGCCGCCCACGCTCACGCGGGCGACGTCGCCGAACCCCACCAGACTGAACGTCGTCCCCGCCGGCAGCGGCAGGTCCAGCGCGCCGCCGGCCGCGACCGGATGGACGTCCTGCAGGCCGTCCAGGAGCGCGAGCGCCTCGCCGCGCTCCGCGCGGCGCGCGGCGATCTGCGCCGCCGCCAGCGACTGGTCGAGCCGCCCCCCGAACGCCCCCACGACGAGGGTACGCGTCGCCCCCCGCGCCCGCGCGGCGTCGAGCGCCAACTCCAGGTCGAGGACGTCCTTGTCGGCGGGGGCCGCCTCGACCGCGAGGCCGGGCCAGGCCGCCCGGTCGGCTTCGCGCACCGAATCGAGGTCGCCGACCAGCCGGTCGGGCGTCACGCCCAACGCCGCGGCGTGCCGGAGGCCGCCGTCCGCCGCGATCACGAGGGTCGCGTCGCGCACCGCCGCGCGCAGGCGGGCGGTGGCGTGCACCGCCCCGCCCGCCAGCACCAGCGCCGTCACGCGTCGTCCTCGAGCGGCGTCCAGGCGTCGTCGGGCACCCGCAGCGACAGCGCCTCCCCGACGCCGGGGACGTCGCTAGGCAGTTCCCGGGGGCGGGCCACCCAGCGCAGCGTGGCGCCCCAGTCGGGGGCCTCCAGGTCGAAGGCGACCTCGGCCCCGAGCCGCACGACCCGCGCGACGGAGAACGGCCGCCCGTCCGGGTCGGGCGTCCACCGCTCGGTGCGCAGCAGCACCGGCCCGCCGAACCCGAGGCGACGACCCACGTCGGCCGGCAGCACCTCCCGGAGGCCCAGGAAGCGCGCCGTCCAGACGTCGCCGGGCGCGTCGAGCAGCGCGTCCGGGGTCGCCACCCGGCGGATGCGGCCGGCCCGCATGAGCGCCACGACGTCCCCGAGCGCGAACGCCTCCCGCTGGTCGTGCGTGACGTACACCGCCCGCAGGTCGAGGGACCCGAGCAGGTCCCGGAGCTCCGTCTCGAGGTCCGCCCGCAACGCCCGGTCGAGGTTGCTGAGCGGTTCGTCGAGCAGCAGCGTTCGCGGGTGCGGCGCAAGCGCTCGCGCCAACGCGACGCGTTGCCGTTGCCCGCCCGACAGCTCGTGCGGGCGGCGCGCCTCGGCGCCGGCGAGACCGACGCGCTCCAAGAGCTCCGCGACGCGGGCGCGGCGCGCGGCGCGCGACCAGCCGGCCTCGACGAGCGCGAAGGCGACGTTGCCCGCGACGTCGAGGTGCGGGAACAACGCGAAATCCTGGAACACCATCCCCACCCCCCGCCGTTGCGCCGGGATGGGCGCCAGGTCGCGCCCCGCGAGCGTCACGCGGCCCGCGTCGGGCGGTTCGAGGCCGGCGAGGATCCGCAGCAACGTCGATTTCCCGCAGCCCGACGGGCCGAGGAGCGCCACCGTCGCGCCGGCCGGCACGTCCAGGTCGACGCCGTCGAGGGCCCGCACGGCGCCGTAGCGGCGGACGACGCCGCGGACCGCGAGGACGTCGTCGTCGGCCGGCGCCGCGCTCACCACTCCCCCTGCCCGCCGAGCCGGTCGAGGAGCGCCATCACGAGACCGGTCGCGAGCATCAGGGTCACCGCCATCGCCATCGCCGCAGCATGGTTCTCCGCGCCGGGCCGCCCCAACCGCTGGTAGATCGCCACCGGCAACGTCGCCCACTCCGGACGCGTCAGCACGAGCGCCGCGCCGAACTCCCCGAGCGACACCGCGGCGGCGAACCCGCCGCCCGCCACGAGGGCGGGACGTAGGGCGGGCAGGTCGACGCGCACGAGGCGTCTCCACGGTCCCGCCCCGGCGACCGCCGCCGCCGCGCTGCGCGACGCCGGGATCCCGCGGAGCGAGGGCAGCAGCGCCCGCGCGACGAACGGCATGCCGATCAGCGCGTGCGCCGCCGCCAACCCCCCGAAGGTGCCGGCCCACGCCGGCCAGGCGAGGAGGATGCCGAGGCCCAGCGTGACGCTGCTCGTCGCGAGCGGTAGGAGGCTCGCCCGGTCGAGCCACCGGTGGCCGCCCCGCACGACGGCGTACGCGAAGGCGGTCCCGGCCGCCGTCGCGAGCAGCGCGGAGGCCCCCGCGAAACGCAGCGACGTCCACGTCGCCTGCGCGCCGGAGGCGACCCCGAGCAGGTCGCTGGGGGCGAACGCGGCGCGCCACCCGAGCGCGGTGGGGCCGTCCGCGCCGGGCGGCACGACGCTGCGCCACGCCAACGCCGCGAGCGGCGCGAGGGTCAGCAGCAACGGCGGCGTCAACGTCGCGGCGAGCGCGAGCGTCCCCCCGCGCCCGGGGCGCGGCAGCGGTGCCCCGCCGCGCAGGGGGACGGCGGTGCGCGCCTGCAGCGCCGCGTAGCCGCCGGCGACCGCCATCGCGACGACCAGCTGCAGGGCGGCGAGGGTGGCGGCGACGTCGAGCTGGAGGGTGCGCGCGACGCTGCGGTACACCTCCACCTCGAGGGTGTTCCAGGCGCCCCCCGGCGCCAGCAGAAGGATCACGCCGAAGCTGGTGAAGGTGAAGACGAACACGAGGGCGGCGGCGGCGAGGATCGCCGGGGCCGCCAGCGGCAGCGTGACGCGCCACGCGGTCCGGAGCGGCCCCGCGCCGAGCGTGGCGGCGGCGTCGCGCAGGCGCGGGGCGGCCGCCTCGAGGAAGCCGCCGACCAGGCGCACGACGATCGCGTGGTTGTAGAACACGTGCGCGAGCAGCACCAGGCCCAGCGTGTCCAGCCCGTCGATCCCCAGCGCGCCGCCCGGCCCCAGGAGCGCCAGGAAGGCGGCGCCGGCCACGACGGTGGGCATGACGAACGGCACCGTGAAGGCGGCGCGCAGCAGCGCCTTGCCGGGAAAGCGGTAGCGGGCGAAGACGAGGGCGGCGGGGAGGCCCGACGCCAGCGTGAGGGCGGTCGAGAGCGTCGCCTGCGCGAGGGTGCGCCCCAGCCGCTCGCGGAAGAACGGGTCGCCGGCCACGTCCGCGAGGGCCGCGAACGGCGCGTCGGCGAGGCCGCGCTGCAGGATCGCGGCGAGCGGCACGAGGAGGAGGACGGCAAGGAACGCCGTCGCCAGGAGCGCCGCGACGCTCGCCGGTCCGAACGGTCCGCGGCCGTTCACGCCGCCTCCCCGCCTCCGGGACGTGCGTCCCGGAGGCGTGGGTAGGATGCCGCGTGCTCGCCTCGATCGCCGTGCTGATCGACGTCGTCCTGCCCGTCTTCACGGTGGTCGCCCTCGGGGCGCTCGCCGGCCGGTGGCTGCGGATCGACGTCCCGTCCCTCAACCGCACGAGCCTGTACGTCCTGCTTCCGTTCCTGGCGTTCCGCGCGATGGCGGGCCTCGACCCGGGCGAGATCGCCGTGGCGCGATTGGTGCTCGGCTTCGCGACGTTCGCCGCGGCGATCGCTGCCATCGCCTGGACCCTCGGGGCGCGCCTCGACGGGCCGGCCCGGCGCGCGTTGGCGGGCACGTCGATGCTCGGCAACGGCGCGAACGTCAACCTCTCCGTCGCGTTGTTCGCGTTCGGCGAGGCGGGCCTCGACCGCGCCGTCGTCCTGTACGTCGCGACCGCCCTGCTGATGTACACCCTCGGGCCGGTGTTGTTCGGCGCGGCCCGCACCCCGGCGCAGGTGCTGCGGACCGTCGCGGGGTTCCCGGTGTTGTGGGCGGCGCTCGCGGGCCTGGTCGTCCACCGGACCGGCGTCGCGTTGCCGCTCCCCGCGACCCGGGTCGTGGAGCTCGTCGCCGACGCCGCGATCCCGGTGATGCTGCTGATCCTGGGGTTGCAGCTGGTGAAGACCGGCCGCTGGCGCCCCACGAAGCGCGTGTGGGGCGCCGTCACCCTGAAGATGATTCTGGCGCCCGCCCTCGGGACCGCCGCCGGCCTGCTCGTGGGGTTGACCGGGCTCGACCTCGCGGCGCTCGTCCTGCTGAGCGCCATGCCGACCGCCGTCAACACGCTCGTCATGACGGTGGAGTTCGGCGGGGACCCCGCGCCGGTCGGGGAGACCGTCGCGATCACGACCGCCGCGTCGCTCGTGACGCTGCCGATCGTGCTGACGCTGCTGCGTCCCCTGCTCTAGGGCGGCGGACCGGCGCGTCAGCGCACCTCGTCCGGGGCGCGCCCGCGCTGCACGACCTGGGTCCACTGCTCCAGCCAGCGGGCCTGGTTCGCTTCGATGCGGGCCGCGTCGAGCGACGCGACGGCCGCCTCGGGCGGCGCGGGCGCGTACGCCTCGAAGGCGTCGGGCAGCGGCACGTCGTCGCGGGCGGGGTAGACGAACATCGCTTCGGGGACCGCCGCCTGCGTCGCGGGCGCCAGCAGGAAGTCGACGACGCGCGCGGCGGCGTCCTCGTCGCCGCCCGCGAGGACGCCGGCCGCTTCGATCTGCCGCCACGCGCAGGCGTCGCAGTGGAGGCTGCCGGTCGGGGCGACGTCGAGCGGCGTCTCGGCGAACAGCACCTCCGCCGCGGGGCTGGTGGCGTACGAGAGGACGACCGGGCGGTCGCCGCCGTAGCGGGTGAAGGCGGTGTAGTAGGCGTCCGACCAGCCGGACGTGACGCGCACGTCCGCGTCGCGCAGGTCCGCCCAGTAGTCCAACCAGTCGTACGCGCCGCCCTCCCCGAACCGAGCGATCGTGGTGAGCAGGAACGCCAGGCCGGGGCTCGACGTCGCGGGGTCGGTGACGACCGTCGCGCCGGCGTAGGCGGGCGTCGTCAGGTCGCGCAGGTCGCTGGGGACCGCGAGGCCGCGCGCCTCGAGCGCGGCGAGGTCGTAGTTGAGGGTGACGTACCCGACGGTGACCGGCGTGAGGCGGTCGCCGGCGAAGCGCAGGGCGTCGGGCACGGCGTCGAGGGCGTCGGGGGCGTACGGCGCGAACAGGTCGCGGGCGCCTTCGCGGGCGATCAACGCGTCGTCGATCCCGAACAGCGCGTCGGCGATCGGGCGGCCGGACGTGAGCAGCGCCCGGTTGACCATCGCGCCGGCGTCCCCGCCGGACACCAGGCGCAGGTCGAGGCCGGTCTCCGCCTCGAACGCCGCGACGCGCGCCTCGGGCAGCGTGAACGAGTCGTGCGTCACGAGGGTGACCTCCTGCGCGGCGGCGGACGACGCCGCCGCGACGGCGCACAGGAGGGCGGCGGCCAGGGCGCGCCGGGCCGCGCGGAGCGGGTGGGGGGTGGGGTGAGGCATGGGTCTCCCTTCCGGTCACCAGGGAAGGGAATCGGTCACGCTTCCTACGCCCGTCCGAGCGGGGTCAGGTTCCGAGGGTGTGATCTCAGCCCGCGTCGCGGGCACCCCTGGTGACGGGGGAAGTGTAGCGCGCCGGCGGGGGGGTGGGGCGTGACGCGGGTCGCGCCGCGCCGTTCAGTCGCCGGGGGCCGGCTGCGGCGCGGCGGTGGGGCGGAGCCGCACCGCGATCGCGATGGTGGCGAGGAACATCGCGGCGGCGGCGACGAACACCGCGCGGTAGCCGACCTCCCCGCCCCCCAACGCCGCCGCCAGGCCGACGCCGACGAGCGGCGCGACGGCGCGGCTGGCGGCGATCACGGCGTTGTCGAGCCCGAACGCCGAGCCCACCTCCGTCTGCTCCGTCACGACGTTCAGCAGCGCCGACAGCGACGGCATCACCCCGCCGATCGCGACGCCGGCCACGGCGTTGAGGAGCAGCAGCTGCGCGGGCGTCGCGACGAACGCCATCGGGAGGTAGCTGGCGGCGGCGACGGCGCTGGAGCCGATCAGGACGGTGCGGTGGCCGATCCGATCGCCGAGCCGCCCGAGGCCGAACGCCGAGAGGGTGCTGGTGGCCGACGCGACGCCGATCACCAACCCCGTGAAGGTCGCGGTGCGGCCGTCGCCGGCCAGCAGCAGCGGCACGAACAACGGCAGGATGGGGACCAGCACGCCGCGCGCCAGCCACGCGAAGAAACGCGCGGCGAAGGTGCCCTGCACGCCGGGGGTGGCGAGGATGTGCCGCCAGTCGGCGAGGAAGCCGGTGAACGGCCGCATGGTGGCGGGCCGCTCGAACGCTTCGCGGACCCCGACCTGCACCAGGATCCCCCCGAGCAGCAGCAGGGCGGCGGTGACGACGTGCGCGGCGCGGTAGCCGAAGGCGTCCGCCATCAGGCCGCCCAGGAGCGGCCCGAGCGCCACGCCGCTCATCAGGGACGTCTGCAGCGCCCCGAGGGCGAAGCCGGAGCGTTCGCGCGGCGCTTGCGAGGCGACGAGGGCGTTGGCGGCGCTGATGACGCCGGTCAGGACGCCCTGCACCATGCGAAGCAGCACGAGTTCCTCGGCGCTGCGCGCGAACGCCATCAGGAAGATGACCGCCGCGCCGCCGAACATCGCGCGTTGGACCATCGGTTTGCGTCCGAACCGGTCCGACACCGCGCCCCAGAAGGGGGAGGCGATCATCATCGTGATCGCCTGGCCGCTGAACACCGCGCCGGCGAGGAAGGTGAGGTTCAGCCCCCAGGACGAACCGAGCTCGTGCACGTAGTTCGGGAGGAACGGGAAGATCGTCGAGAAGCCGACGGCGGCCAGGAGCTGCGCGACGAACATGACCGCCAGCACCCGCCGCCAGTCGCTGGCCGGGGGGCCGGACGGGGCGGGGGTGGGGGGGTTCGCGGCGCGCACCCGCGCATCCTACCGACTCGCGCCGGAGCGGCCCGGCGGCGCGGCGCACGCGACGCGGGGGCGCGCCACCCGCGATACCCTGACCGCATGGCGACCTCGCACGTGTTCTTCCTCGCGCCCGTCGGCCCCGGAGCGGGCCTCACGACGGTCGCGATGGGCCTCGTCCGCGCCCTCGACCGGAGCGGCCTGCGGGTGGGCTTCCACAAACCGATTCGACAGCCCGGCGGCGACGAGGGGACCGGCGACGGCGGCGGCCCGGAGCGCTCGGGGCACTTCGTGAGCGAGACGAGCGACGTGCTGGCGGTCCCGGCCCTGCCGTGGGCGCACGCCGAGGAACGGCTCGGGGCGGGCCAGGAGGGCACCCTCCTCGAGGAGATCGTCGGGCGGGCGCAGGAGGTGTCGGCGGACGCGGAGATCGACGTGTGGATCGTCGAGGGGCTCGTCGCGACCGCCGACCACCCCGAGCTCGACACCCTGAACGAGGCGGTCGCGACGGCGTTCGACGCGGAGGTCCTGTTCGTGGGGGCGTTGGCGGACGGCACCCCGGAGGCGTTCTCGGAGCGCCTCGAGGCGCTCGCGCAGACGTACGGGGGGGCGGCGGACCCGCGGACGTTGGGGGTCGTCGTGAACAAGCTGGGGGCGCCGCCCGAGCGGTTCGGGGCGGCGTTGGCGGCCGCGCGCACCCCGACGGAGGTGCCGACGGCGGCCGACCTGCGCGCCCGCATGGCGGTCCTGGGGCCGTCGTTTCGGCTGCTCGGGACGGTGCCGTGGGACCCGGCGCTCGTGTCGCCGCGGACGCTGGACGTCGCGCGGCAGTTGGACGCGACGATCTGGAACGCCGGCGCGATGGACCGCCTGCGCGTCGCGGACGTCGCGGTGGTCGCGCGGACGGTGGCGAACATGACGCACCGGTTGCAGCCGGGCACGTTGATCATCACGCCCGGCGACCGCGACGACGTCGTGCTGGCCGTCGCGATGGCGGCCCGCAACGGCGTGCCGCTGGCGGGGTTGGTGTTGACGGGCGGGATCGAGCCGGACCCGCGCATCGCCGCCCTCGCGGAGACGGCGTTGCGGGGGGACCTGCCGGTCCTGACCGTGCCCGAGGACAGCTACGTCAGTGCGGCGCGGGCGGCGGCGATCGACCTCGAGGTGCCCGCCGACGACCTCGACCGGATCGAGCGGGTGATGGACGGCGTGGCGTCGGCGTTGGACGTCGAGGCGTTCGCCGAGCGGATCGCGACCGACCGCGAACCGCGCCTCTCGCCGCCCGCCTTCATGCACCGCCTCGTGACCGAGGCGCGCGCGGCGAACGCGCGCATCGTGCTGCCGGAGGGGGACGAACCGCGGACGGTGGAGGCCGCCGTCCGTGCCTTCGAGCGGGGCATCGCCCGCCCGGTGTTGCTCGCGACGCGCGAGGCGGTCGAGCGGGTCGCCGCGGCGCGCGGGCTGACGCTGCCCGACGGGGTCGAGGTGATCGAACCGACGGCGCACCGGCGGGAGCGCTACGTCCCGGCGATGGTGGCGCTGCGGGCGCACAAGGGCGTGACGGAGCCCATCGCGCGGGAGCAGCTGCTCGACGACGTGGTGCTGGGCACGATGATGCTGGCGGAGGGGGAGGTCGACGGGCTCGTGTCGGGCGCGGTGCACACGACCGCGTCGACGGTGCGGCCGGCGATGCAGTTGATCAAGACCACGCCGGAGGCGAAGTTGGTGAGTTCGGTGTTCTTCATGGCGCTCCCCAGTCAGGTGCTGGTGTACGGCGATTGCGCCATCAACCCCGACCCGAACGCCGAGGAGTTGGCCGACATCGCGATCCAGTCGGCGGACAGCGCGGCGTTCTTCGGGATCGAGCCGCGCGTCGCGATGGTGTCGTACTCGACCGGCGATTCGGGGGAGGGCAGCGACGTCGAGAAGGTCCGCGCGGCGACGGCGCGGGTGCGGGAGCTGCGGCCGGACCTGATCGTGGACGGTCCGCTGCAGTACGACGCGGCGTCGGTCGCGTCGGTCGCGGCGTCGAAGGCGCCGGGCAGCCCCGTCGCGGGCCGCGCGACGGTGTTGATCTTCCCCGACCTGAACACGGGGAACACGACGTACAAGGCGGTGCAGCGCAGCGCCGGGGTCGTGTCGATCGGGCCGATGCTGCAGGGGTTGCGGCGGCCGGTGAACGACCTCTCGCGCGGGGCGTTGGTGGACGACGTGATCTACACGATCGCGTTGACCGCCATCCAGGCGCGGCAGGCGGCCGAGCGGGCCGCGGCCGGGTAGCGGCGTGGACGCCGACCTGCTCGCGACGTTGTCGTTCCCGCGGGTGCGTGCCGCGCTGGCGGACCGCGCCGCCACCCGCTTCGGGAGGGAGGCCGCCGAGGCGCTCGCGCCGTGCGACGACCCCGCGGTCGCCGCGGCGCGGCTGGATCGCGTCGCGGAGATCCAGGCGCTCGGGGAGCTGCCGTTGGGCGGGATCGAGGACGTCCGCGAGGCGGTGGACGCCGCCCGGGACGGGCGGATGCTGGAGGGGGACGTGATCGTGCAGGTGGCGTACACCCTCGACGCGGTGGAGCACCTGCGGCGGGCGGCGGCGCAGCGGGAGCAGCCGCAGCTCGGGGCGGTGGCGGCCGGCATGGGAATGTTCGACGGGTGGTTGCGGACGGTGCGCGAGCAGGTGGACGGCGAGGGGCGCGTGCGGGACGACGCCACCCCGAAACTGCGCGACGTGCGGCGGCGCTTGCGGCCGCTTCGCGGCCGCATCCGCAGTGCGCTGGAGGCGCTGCTGGAGCGGCACGCGAGCGCGGTGCAGGATCCGATCGTGACGTTGCGGCGGGACCGCTACGTCATCCCGATCCGCGCCGAGGCGCAGGGGCAGGTGCCGGGCATCGCGGTCGACGCCAGCGATTCGGGGAAGACGGTGTTCGTCGAGCCGCAGTCGGTGGTGGCGATGAACAACGAGTTGGCGTTGTTGATGGTCGAGGAGCGCGACGAGGTCCGAAGGATCCTGTTCGAGCTCGGTCGGGCGTTGGCGGCGCATCCGGACCTCGACGCGACGTTCGAGGCGGTCGCGACGCTCGACGTGGCGTCGGCGACGGCGCGGTTGGCGGAGGATTGGGGGCTCGTGCGGGCGGAGGCCGGCGAGGACGGGCGGCTGGAGCTGCCCGCCGCCCGCCACCCGTTGGTGGAGGGGTGCGTCGCGAACGACGTCGCGCTGGACGAGGCGCGGCGCCTGATGGTGATCACGGGCCCGAACGCGGGCGGGAAGACGGTGCTGCTCAAGACGCTGGGGGTGGCGGTCGCGATGGCGCAGGCGGGCCTCCCGGTGGCGGCGGGGGTCGAGGGGCGCCCGCCGCGGCTGCCGTGGTTCGCGCGGGTGCGGGCGGACATCGGCGACGAACAGTCGATCGAGGCGTCGTTGTCGACGTACGCGGGGCACCTGACGCGGCTCGGCGTGATCCTGGCGGAGGCGGACGCGGAGACGTTGGTGTTGATCGACGAGTTGGGGTCGGGCACCGATCCCGACGAGGGGGCGTCGCTGTCGCAGGCGATCCTGGAGCGGGTGGTGGCGTCGGGCGCGAAGGGGTTGGTGACGACGCACCTGGCGCCGCTCAAGGTGTTCGCGTCGGACGCGGCGGGGCTCCGCAACGCCGCGATGCGGTTCGACGTCGACGCGCTCGCGCCGACCTTCGAGCTGGTGGTCGGGCAGCCGGGCCGCAGTTACGCGCTGGCGATCGCGGAGCGTTTGGGCCTCCCCGACGCGGTGTTGGCGCGCGCGGCGGCGTTGTTGGGGCCGGAGGGGGGGCGCCTCGAGCGGCTGCTGGAGGCGCTGGAGGACCAGCGCGAATCGCTCGCGGCATCCCGCGCGGAGGCGGAGCGCGACGCGGCGGCGGCGCGGGAGCGCGCGGGCGAGCTGGAGGCGGAGATCGCGCGGTTGCGGGCGCGCGAGGACGAGCTGTTGGCGGAGGCGGCGGCGAAGGCGGAGGCGCAACTGCAGGCGACGCTGCAACGCGCGACGCGGCTCGGGAAGACCGCGGCGACCGACGCGGGGGGTGGGCGGTCGCAGGCGCTCGAGGAGATCCGGGCGTTGCGGCGCGAAGCGCGCCGCGACGCGCCGCGGCTCGCGCTCTTCGACCGGGGTGGGCGGCGG
>JAVLCF010000007.1 GCA_031581195.1 Trueperaceae bacterium
ACCGAGACGCGGAAGAACCCCTCGCTGATCCCCAGCGCCGCGCGGCCCTCGGGCCCGAGGAGCGGGAGGGCGACGCCGGCCCGCAGGAACCAGGCGGGGGTCCCGAGCGGGGTGGCGGCCGTGATCCGCCCGTCACGGCCGTCGACGCCGTCGCCGGCGTGCACGCGGCCGGTGGCGAGCTCCCACCAGCGGCCGGGCGGGAGGCGCACCTCGCGCTCGGTCGCGCCGGGGGTGACGACGGGCGCGACGAGGAGGGCCGGCCCGAGCAGGTGCACGAGGTCCTCCCGGTGGCCGGGCCGCCAGGTCGGGAAGGCGTAGGCGAGCGGGCGCGTGATCGGGGTGCCGTCGGTCGCCGCCGCGCGGAAGGCGGTGTCGAGGTAGCCGACCAGACGGTCGCGCAGCTCCAGCAACCGCCGGACCTGGGGCAGGACCTCGGGGTGGCTCCACGGTTCCGTGACGCTGCCGTCCTCGTTCCAGGAGTGGATCGTGAAGCGCGGCATGGCGACGCCGTGCTCGATCCAGCGCACCAACAACTCCGGGTCCGGCATCGGGCCGGCGAACCCGCCGACGTCGTGCCCGTACGACGCCCAGCCCGACAGGGACAGGTTGAGGCCCTGCGGGACGTTGTAGCGCAGGGTGTGCCAGTCGGTGTGGTTGTCGCCCGTCCACGTCTGCGCGTACCGCCAGGTGCCCGGCATGCCGCTGCGCGTCAGCGTCCAGGGGCGCGCGTCGGGGGCGTGCTCGCGTTGCGCCTCGAACGTCGCCTTGTTCATCAACGTCGCCAGGACCGGCCGCAGGCCGCGGGTCGGGCCGAGGGCGCTGCGCGCCCCCGGATCCCAGATCTGGTACTCGTTGTTGTCGTTCCAGGCGATGGTGGTGCCGACGTCCAGGATGCGTTCCCGGACGCGGGCCTTCCACCAGGCGACCGCGTCGGGATGCCCGAAATCGAGGTAGCCGCCCTCGCCCCCCCAGAAGCGCGACAGGTACGGCCCGTCGGGGTCCGCCTCGTCGTCGGCGGGCGGGCCGTCGCGCCGGCGGGTCCCGAGCGCCGCGGCGTTGCGGACCAGCAGGCCGCGCGCGGCGAGATCCTCGAACTCCGGGTGGCTCGTCAGCAGCGCCGGCTTCAGGTTGGCGATGCTGCGGATCCCCGCGTCGTTCAGGACGTCCAGGAGGGCGGGCGGGTCGGGGACCCGCCGGTCGTTCCAGTGGAAGACGTAGCGCAGGCCGTCGTCGTGCAGCGAGTAGCCGCTGCTGAGGTGCAGGGCGGCGGCGTGGACGTCGTGCCGCTCGAGGTCGTCCACGAACCCGCGCAGGGCGGCGACGGGGTCCTCCGCGTCGGTGTAGTGCATCGTCGACGCCAGGTACCCGAGCGTCCAGCGGGGCGGGACGGGCGGCGTGCCGGTCAGGTCCGCCAGGCCGTGCGCGACGTCCTCGAGGGTGGGGCCCGCCAGGAACCAGGCGTCCAGACTCTCCTCCATCACCTCGAGGTGGCGGTAGGGCCCGTGGTAGTTGTCGACCTCCGCCCCGAGGTCGGCCACGATCACCGCGCCGGAATCGACCAGCCACGACGAAGCGCGCCCGTCCGGCGCGAGGGTCGTCAGGACCGGGAGGTGCTTGTAGAGCGGATCGCCGGTCTCCGCGTCGTAGGCGAGCGCGTCGAGCGGACGGAGGCGGAAGCGGCGGCGGGCGCGGTCCAGCGGACCGCTGGCCTCCCCGAGCCCGTAGAGGACCTCCGCGTCGTCGCGCCGCCAGTGCCAGCGCACGCCGCGCCCGGGCAGGTGCCCGTGCGCGCCGGTGGGGAGGTCGCGCCAGACGAGGGTGCCGTCGGCCCGGTGGATCGTGAGGGCGAACGGCGCCAGGTCGACGCGCACCTCGAGCGCGTCGCTGCGCAGCGTGACGTGGGGGCGCCCCTCGCGCGGGTCGAGGTCGGCGTCGCGCGCGTCGAGCACCACGCCCGCCCCGTCGCCCGCCCCGTCGCCCGCCTCGGTGATCGCGGGCCGGGGGAACCGCGTCAGGTCGCGCCGGTCGCGGCCCTCGTACGGCACGTCGCCCCCCTCGCCGACGACCATCCAGGTGCGCTCCTGGGCGGGCGTACCGGTCGGGTGGACCTCGAGGCGCAGGCGGTCGTGGTCGGCGAAGGTCAGCGCGACGCGGGCGGGACCGTGCCGGGCGGCGAGGTGGAGGGTGGCACCGTCGATCCCCTCGACGCGGAGGTGCCGGGTCGGGAGGCGGGCGCCGTGCACCCCCTCGCGGGGGGGCGCGCCGAGGCCGGCGGCCTCGGGGGCGCGCTCGCGCGCCCACTGGCGCGCGAGGCGGGCGGATTCGTCGCCGGCGGTCCCGTCGGGGCTCGTGGGGTCGTCGTTCACGTCCTTCCTTTCCGCGTCACTGCTTGACGCCGCTGGAGGCGATGCCGGTGGTGATGAAGCGCTGCAGGAAGGCGAACACCATCGTGATCGGCAACAGCGTGAGGACCGTCATCGCGAGGACGTAGTGCCACTGGACGTTCAGTTCCCCCTGGAAGGCGTTCAGGCCGACCTGGAGGGTGAACAGTTCGCTGCGGGTGAGGACGATCAACGGCCACAGGAAGTCGTTCCAACGCCACATGACGGAGAAGATCGCCAGGACCGCCATCGCCGGGGCGGAGAGCGGCAGGACGATCTGCCAGTAGAGGCGCCACTCCGACGCGCCGTCGATGCGGCCGGCGTCGAGGAGTTGGTCGGGGATCGTGAGCATGTACTGGCGCAGGAGGAACACGCCGGTCGGGGTGGCGGCGCCGGGGATGATGACGCCCCAGAGGTTGTTGACCCAGCCGACCTCGGTGATGACGAGGTAGACGGGCACCAGGATCACGCTGAGCGGGATCATCAGGGTGCCGATGATCAACAGGAACACCGCGTTGCGGCCCCGGAACTTGTACTTCGACAGCCCGAACGCCGCCATGCTGTTCGCGAGGAGCGTGACGATCGTCGCGACGACGGTGACGACGACGCTGTTGCGGAGGTAGGTCAGGAAGTTGAAGCGCTGCAGCGGATCGACGTAGTTCTCCCACGCCAGCCGCAGTTCGCGGACCTGTTCGCGTTGCTCGATGTTGACCGTGATCGGGTCACCCGGCGCGTCGGGGTCGACCATGCTCGCTTCGATGCCGATGCGTCGCACCTGCGCCATGCGGCGTTCGGTGCCGTCCTCGAAGGTGACGTCGAAGAGGGGGAGCGGCTCGTCGTACCCCTCGACGTCGACGGTGGTTTGGGCGTAGGGCAGGGCGGTGGGGGGGAACTCGAGCAGGCCGGCGGGGGTCTTGAAGCTCGAGGCGACCAGCCACAGGACGGGCCCGAACATCACGACGATGCCGATCGCCAGGTAGCCGTACGCCAGCCAGTCGGTCAGGTGCAGGGTCCGGCGGCCCTGCGGGCCGCGGCGGCCGCGGCGGAGCTTGAGGAGGGCGCCGAGGCTACGCAAGGTGGGACTCGCTTCCGCGCGTGAGGCGCAACTGAACGAGGGTGATGATCAGCAGCACGACGCCCAACGTCACCGACGCCGAGGCGGCGAGGCCGAAGCGTTGGATCTGGCTGGCGAAGCCGACCTCGTAGATGTACTGCACCATCAACAACGTCGCGCTGCCCGGCCCGCCGCCGGTGAGGACGTACACGAGGTCGAACATCTGCACCGCCCGGATCATGGCGAGCACCAGCACGACGACGACGTTCGGCATCAACAGCGGGAGGGTGATGTGCCAGAAGCTCTGCAGCGGCCCGGTGCCGTCGATCGCGCCGGCGTCGTAGAGCTCCTTCGGGATCGACTGCAGGCCCGCCAGCAGGATGAGGGTGTGGAAGCCCATGTTGGCCCAGATGGTGACGACGATGACCCAGAACATCGACCAGTCGGCGTTCAGCAGGAACAACGTCCGGTCGAACCCGAGGCTGACGAGGATGCCGTTGAGGACCCCGTCGCGCTGCAGGATCCACTTCCAGATCAACCCCACCACGACGGGGGACAACAGCACGGGATAGAAGTACACGCTTCGGAAGAAACCGCGCGCCACGATGCGGGCGTTGAGGACGAGCGCGGTGATGAGCGCGAAGAACACGAGGCCGGCGACGTGGAAGGCGACGAACGTGAAGCTGTTCCACACCGCCCGCCAGAAGAGGTCCTCGTTGCAGGTCGCGGGATCCAAATAGTTACCGCAGGCGTAGATCCGTTCGAAGTTCTCGGTGCCGACGAACGGGCGTTCGAGGGGATAGAGCGCGGTGCCGCCGGTGAAGGCGTAGTAGAAGTTCATGACCATCGGGAAGAGGATGAACACCCCGAAGATCGCGAGATTGGGAAGCAGGAAGATCCACGGCATGCGGCGCACGCCGATGAGGCGTTGGATGGGCTCGATCAGCCATCCGAGCACCGTCATGGCGACGGCGAAGACCCCGAAGGCCGCACCACCGGGCGTGGGCCGGCGCGGGCGCGGGGCGGGGGCGGCGGAGCGGTTCAAGGGCGACCTTTCGACGCGGTCGGGACGCGCGGTCCCGCGGAGCTCGGCACGGGGGAGGCCGGAGGCCCGACCCCGGGGTGGGGGCGGGCGTCCGGCCTGCGATCGTCGTCAGTTTACTGGGCGTCGGCGATCTGTTCGTCGATGTCGCGCTGCATGCGTTCGATCGCCTGGTCGAGCGTCAGCTCCCCGACGAACACCTGCGTGAGGCGGTCGCGGGTGGCGTCGAACACGACGCGGTTGTACTGGTAGCCCTGCAGGGCGTACGCCGCGTCGGCGAGCTTGGGCACCTCCGCCGCGAACTGCGACAGGGCGTCCTGCGTCGCGGGCAGGTCGGCGTCGAAGTCGACGCCGCCCTCGGCGAGGCCGAGGTGGCCGGGGATGAACAGCGTGCGGCCGTAGAACTCCGCGAGCTGCTCCTCCTGCGCCAGGAAGTCCATCAGGCGCGCGACCTCTTCGGGGTGGTCGGTGTCGGCGATGCCGACGAGGGCCGCGCCGCCGGGCATGCCGGTGCAGGCGCCACTGGGGCCGCAGGGGTTCGGCACGGCCTTCCAGTCGAAGGCGTCCCCGATCAGTTCGGTGAACTGACCGATCTGCCAGCTGCCGGACATGTAGAGCGCCACCTGGCCGTTGACGAACTGTTCGTTGCCGGCGACGTAGCTGCCCTGCGAACCGATCCACACGTCGGGGATCATGGTGCCGTCGGCGTGCCAGTCGACCATCAGTTCCGCCATGCGGCGGAAGCCGTCGTCGGTGACGACCGGGTCGCCGTTCTCGTCGAAGTACTGCGCGCCCATGCTGATCGCGGGGCCGGCCAGGCGGTGCCCGGTGCGGTCCATCGCCATCGCGAAGACGCCGGTCGCGTCGGCCACCTCGTTGGTCGCCGCCGCCCAGTCCTCCCACGTCGCGCCCTCGCCGGGCATCTCGACGCCGGCCTGCTCGAACAGGGTGGCGTTGACGTAGGGGCCGGTGACCGTCAACTGCGTCATGAAGCCGGGGATGGCGTCGGAGCCGTCGGGGCGCATCCAGTCGTGGAACGGCCCGAAGTTGGCGTCCCAGTAGCCGGGGTCGTCGAGGTAGGGGCGCAGGTCGAGGAAGTACTCCTGCAGGCCGCCCAGGTCGGTGACGCGGGCGACGTCGGGGCCCTGCCCGGAGGCCAGCTGCAGCGGCAGCGACTCGAGGATGCCGCTCGAGTACGGCACGACGTCGATGACGACGTCGATGTCGGGGTTCTCGGCCTCGAAGCGCTCGACGAGTTCGCTCATGACTTCGGATTCGGAGCCGTCGTCGTACCAGGTCATGCGCAGTTCGGTCTGCGCGAAGGCGGCGCCGGCCACCAGGGTCAGAACGGCGGCGAGCGCGGCGAGAAGACGTCGGGTGGACTGGGTCATGCCATACCTCCAGGGTGTCGGTCGCCACGGGAAGGGGGTCGTCCCCTCGCCCCACCCCGTGGCGGTGGCGCGAGGGGCAACGGTCCACGACGCCAAGGGCCCGGGCGGACCCGGGGAACGACGTCTCGACGCGTTGCGTTGGGGGAAGTATCGTCCTTGCCGGCCGCCGCGTCAAGCGGCGCGAACGTTCGCGCGCCGTGACGGTGCGCTGACGGGCGACCGCCACACTCGGGGGGCCGGGCGGCGCGCGGGCGGCCGCCCCCGGAAGGGAGGCGCAGGGGTATGGCTCCAGGCGACCTCGCGTCGCTCCGCGTCGAGCTGGATGCGGTCCGCGAGCAGGTGGTGGCGCAGGCGGAGGCGACGCTCGCGCGCTGGGGTGCGGACGCCGTCCCGGAGCCGCGCCGTGCGTCGTTGCGCAACCTGGCGCACTACCTGGCGTTGCGCCGTTACGACCTTCGCGACCTGCAGGACCGCCTGTCGGAGCTGGGGTTGTCGTCGCTCGGGCGGGCGGAGCCGCGGGTGCTGGCGAACCTCGATGCGATCCGCGCCAGCCTCGCGGCGATCCTGGGCGACGCCCGCGCCGCCGAAGCCCGGCCCGACCCGGCCGCCATGCGGGCGGGGTCCGCCCACCTCGACGCCGCCCTCGAGGCGCTCGCGGGGCCCGCGCGGGGGGAGCGCACCACCCGCATCCTCGTCACCCTGGACGGGCGCCGC
The DNA here is from genome assembly GCA_031581195.1 of Trueperaceae bacterium. Taxonomy (NCBI): domain Bacteria; kingdom Thermotogati; phylum Deinococcota; class Deinococci; order Trueperales; family Trueperaceae; species Trueperaceae bacterium. The sequence goes on from JAVLCF010000007.1 coordinate 6,583, forward strand.
GACGACCTCGCGGCGCACGTCGGGCGGCTCCTGGACGCCGGCACCGACCTGGTCCGCATCAACGCCGCGCACGACGACCCCACCACCTGGCGCGGCATGGTCGACGTCGTCCGCGGCGAAGCGAGGGCGCGGGGCGCGCAGGTACGGATCCTGTTGGACCTCCCCGGCGCCGGCCTCCGGACGCGCATGGAGCAACGCACGAAGCGGCTTCGTCCGGGCGAGACGGTGCAGCTCCACCGTGCGCCATCGAAGCCGCGCGACGTGGGGGTGTCGGTCCCGGAGGCGCTCGATGCGATCCCGGTCGGCGCGACGGTCGCCTTCGACGACGGGCGGGTCGAGACGCGGGTCCGGACCCGCGGGCCCGACGCCCTCACGCTGGAGGTGACGCACGCGCGCGAGGGGGGCGACCGCATCCGCCCGAACAAGAGCGTCGGGGTGCGGGGCGTGGCGTTGCCGTTGCCGTTCCCGACCGACGCCGACCGCGCGGCGCTCGAGGCGCTGGCGGGGCACGTCGACGTCGTCGGCCTCTCGTTCGTGCGGAGCCCCGACGACGTCGCCTGGCTCCAGGACGCCACGGCGTCGTGGGGGGCGGACGCCCCGCCCGCCCTGGTCGCGAAGATCGAGACAGGGGAGGCGGTCGCGGCGCTCCCGGAGATCCTGGCGCAGGGGCTGCGGGGCGGAGCGTTCGGCGCGATGATCGCGCGCGGCGACCTGGCGGTCGACATCGGCTTCGAACGCCTGGCGGAGATCCAGGAGGAGCTCCTCTGGGTGTGCGAAGCGGCGCACGTGCCGGTCGTGTGGGCCACGCAGGTGTTGGAGTCGCTGGCGAAGACCGGCCTCCCCTCGCGCGCGGAGATCACCGACGCGGCGATGGCCGACCGGGCGGAGGTCGTCCTGCTGAACAAGGGCCGCTACCAGGAGCGCGCCGTGGCCCTCCTCGACGACGTCCTGCGGCGGATGGAACGGCACGCGAAGAAGAAGAACCCCCGCCTCCGGGCGTTAGCGAGCTGGCCCGCGTGGAGCGCACCTCCGCGCTGAGGACGGGTCGGGCCCGCTCCGCCTCGCGCTCCACGGGGCTCCGGGCGACCCCCCGACCGGATGCGACGGAGCGTGACGCACCCCTGACGGGCGGGTGACGCGCCCCTGATGGGGGCCGGCGACACTCGCGCCATGATGCGGTTCCTTGCGGTGCGGACGGTCCGCGGCGTCGCCACCCTGATCGCCGTCGTCGCGCTCACCTTCGCCCTGGGGCGCGCGACCGGCGACCCGGTGGCGTTGCTGCTGCCGCAGGGGGCCACCGTGGACGACGTGCTCGCCATGCGCGCCCGCCTGGGGCTCGACCGGCCGCTCCCCGTGCAGTTCGGGCTCTACCTCGGGGATCTGCTCCGCGGCGATTTCGGGACGTCGCTGGTCTACAACCGCCCCGCGCTCGCCGTCGTCGCCGAACGCGTCCCCGCCACGCTCCGCCTCGGGGCGGCCGCGTTCGCGGCGGCCATCCTGGTGGCGGGACCGCTCGGGGTGTTCGCGGCGTTGCGTCGCGACACCCCCTTCGACCGCGCGGTGCGGGACCTGAGCCTCACGCTGCAGTCGCTCCCGTCGTTCTTCGTCGGCATCGTCGGCATCCTCGTCTTCGGGGTGGTGCTCCGCTGGCTCCCGACGTTCGGGGACGCCACGCTCCAGCACTACGTGCTCCCGGTCGCCACCCTGACGTTGCTTCCTTTGGCGTTGTTGCTCCGCCTCGTCCGCGCCTCGCTCCTGGAGGTGCTTCACCAGGACTACGTGCGGACCGCGCACGCCAAAGGCCTCCCCGTCGGTCGCGTGGTGACCCGACACGCCCTTCGGACCGCGTTGATCCCCGTCGTGACGATCCTCGGGCTGCAGCTCGCGAACCTGATCGGGGGGGCCGTGATCGTCGAGACGGTCTTCGCGTGGCCCGGGGTGGGCAGCCTGGCCGTCGAGGCGATCGGTGGGCGCGACTTCGCGATCGTTCAGACGGTGGTGCTGCTCTCGGGCACCGCATTCGTCGTGATGAACCTCCTCGTGGACCTGAGTTACGCCGTGCTCGACCCGCGCGTCGAGGTGGCGCCGTGAGGCGCGTGGGGGCGCGCACCGCCGTCGCCGCGGCGACGCTCGCGGCGGTCGTGGCGGCCGCGGCCGTCGGTCCGGTCGTGTGGTCGGTCGACCCGACCGAGACGCGCCTCCTCGCCCGCCTCCAACCGCCGGTGTTCGCGGGGGGGTCGTGGGCCCACCCGCTCGGGACCGATCCGTTGGGGCGCGACGTGCTCGCGCGCGTCCTGTACGGTGCGCGCGTCTCGTTGCTCGTCAGCGTCACCGCGACGGTGGTCGGGGGCGGCGTCGGGACGCTCGCCGGCCTTGCGGCGGGCTTCGCGTACGGACGGCCGCTCGACACCCTCGTGACCTTCCTCGTCGACGTCCAGCTCGCCCTCCCCTTCCTCCTGCTGGCCATCGCGATCGCGTTGGTGTTCGGCAGTTCCCTGCCCATCCTCGTCGCGCTCGCCGCGCTCGCCGCATGGCCCCCGTACGCCCGCGTGGCGCGCGGCGTCACGCTGGCCCTTCGCGAGCAGGAGTTCGTGCTGGCCGCACGCGCCCTCGGAGGGCGCGACGTGCACGTGATGCTGCGCCACCTGCTGCCCAACCTCGCGGCCCCCATTGCGGTCCTCGCGACCCTCGGGATCGGCAACCTCATCCTGTTCGAGAGCGCCCTCGGGTTTCTCGGCATCGGCCTTCCACCGCCCGCCCCCTCCTGGGGAACCATGATCGGGGAGGGCCGCGAGTACCTGTCGCGCGCCTGGTGGGTCGCCACCGTCCCCGGCGCGTTCCTCGTGCTCGTCACCGTCTCGGTCGGCGTTCTCGGCGATGACTTCCGGGATCGTCTCGACGTCCGTACCGAGCTTTGAGTCGCCCTCGTTCCCGGAACCGTTTGGAGACGTCATGACCCTGCGCATGCCCCGCCGAAACTTCCTCAAGGGGGTCGCCGCCGCCGGCGCCGCCGCCGGCGTCGGTCCGTTCCCCACCTTCGCGCAAGCGATGCGGCCCGCGTTGCGGGTCGGCATCAACGCCGAAATCGCGAGTTGGGATCCGCACCACCAGGCCGGCTCGATCGTCGGCAACCGCTACTACGGCCTGGCGTTCGATCAGCTCGTCCGCAAGGACCTCGACGGGTCGCTGATCCCCATGCTCGCCACCTCCTGGGTCGCGGACGGGACGACCTGGCGCTTCGACCTGCGTGAGGGGGTCCGCTTCCACGACGGGAGCGTCATGACGGCGGACGACGTGGTGTTCAGCCTCGAGCGGCTGCTGTTCAGCGAGTACGAGAGCGCGATCCGTCCGACCTTCACGCCCTACGTCCGCGAGGTGCGCGCTACCGGTCCGCTGCAGATCGAGATCGTGACGCCGACCCGCGATCCGTTGCTGCCGCGCCGCATCGCGACGCCGTTCGTGGCGATCATGCCGCGTGCGGCGGTCGAGGCCGCGGGGTTCGATGCGGTCCAGACCGCGCCGATCGGGGCGGGGCCGTACAAGGTGGAGGCGTGGGACGTCGGGAGTTCGGTGACCTTCACCGCCCACGAGGACTACTGGATGGGCACGCCGCCGCTCTCGGAGTTGACGCTGAACCTGATCCCGGAGAACGCGACGCGCGTCGCGGCGTTGCAGGCGGGCGAAATCGATGTCGCCACGACCCTCCCCCCCGACCTCCTGGGGCAGGTGGAGCGCACGGCGGACCTGCAGGTGGCCGACGTGCTGCTGTACAACTTCATGCACGTCTACTTCAACACCGTCGAGGGCGTCACGGCGAACCCGGACGTCCGCCGCGCCCTTGCGCTCGGGATCGATCGCGGCCTGATCGCCGATGCCCTGTGGGGCGGCCGGGTGGCGGTCATGCGGGACTACTACCTGCCGAGCGAGTTCGGGTACGACCCCGACCGCGCCCCGTTCCCCTTTGAACCCGACGCCGCCACGGCGGCGCTCGATGCGGCGGGGTACGCGGGGGAACCGCTGGCCTTCACGCCGCCCGCGACGTACTACACGAACGGGCGTCTGGTCACCGATGCCATCAACGAGATGTGGCAGGCCATCGGGGTGAACGTCGAGTACGAACCGCTCGAGCTGGCGCAGTGGGCGGAGCGCAGCTTCGCGCGCGCCAACGTCGCGACGCTGCAGAGCTTCGGGACGGGGGGCGACCCCGCGACCGGCTTCATCGCCGAGTACCTCGCGGAGAACTGGATCGCGCAGTACTACCCGGCGTCGGACCGCTTCAAGGCGCTCGCGCGGGAGGCGGCGTCGACCCTCGACGAGGACGTGCGGTACCGGAACTACCGCGCGATCGCCGACATCCTCGATCGCGACGTGCCGTTCACCCCGCTGTACCAGAGCGTGGAGTTCTACGGCATGCGGAGCGACGTGCGGTGGCGCCCGCACCCCAACTTCTTCCTGGACTTCCGTCCCGACGCCCTCGAGATCGGCTGATCGGATGGCGGGATTGATCCTCGTGATGATCGATGGGGTGTCGGCGGATACCTTCCGGATTCGTCGTGGGCGCCTGGCGAACCTGGCGTCGCTCGCGGCCTCCGGGTTGGTCGTGGAGCGCCTGTCCGCCGCCGTGCCGGGGACGTCGCTCCCGGGGCGCGCGTCGATCCTGACGGGCGCCCCCGCGCGGCGCAACGGGGTCTACGGGAACCGCCTGCTCGACGAGGCGCACGGAGCGTTCCGGTACGCGAGCCCGTACGACGTGCGCCTCCCGACGCTGCCCCGCCTCGCGCGGGAGGCGGGGTCGACGACCGCAGCCGTCGGGATGGGCATGGTGCGTCCCGAGGACGTCGACGTGTTCGCGCACCCGTGGTGGGTGGGTTCGTTCGTGCAGCGCGCGCGGGACGCGCGCCCCGAACCGCTCGCGAACGGCTGGGAGAACGTCGCGGGCACGCTCGACCCGAGCGGGGCGCTGGCCGAGGCCGCCGCGAAGGCCGGCGTCCCGGATGCGTTCGATGCGCTGGACCTGGACGATGCGAGCGTGGCGGCGATGGCGGGGTTTCTCGGCGACCGTCGGGTCGCGGAGTGGGTCGGGGCGCTCGCGACGAGCGACGACGCCCCCGACCTGATCGTCACCGAGCTGCTGATGACCGACACGGTGCAGCACCGCAGCGGGTACGACACGCCCCTCTCGCAGTGGACGACGACGCTGATGGACGGCCTGATCGGGGACCTGCTCGCGCGCCTGCGTGACGCCGGCCGCGAGGATGCGTACGACCTGATGATCCTCTCCGATCACGGCCACGGGCCGGTCGAGCGGGCGTTGCGGCCCGACGTGCTGCTCCCGGGGGAGACGTTCGTGAGCGAGGGGGGGCTGCTGCACGTGCTCACCCCCGATGCGCCGACGCGTGAGCGCGTGACCGGCATCCTGGCGGAGGTCGGTGCGCAGGCCTACCCGACCGCGTACCTCCCCGACGACCTTCAGGGGGTGCTGTCGTCGTTTCTCGCGCCCGACGGCGTGAGCTTCGAGCACGATGGGGAGGCGCCCGACGGGCCGTGGGCGACGCCATCGGCGGTGAGCAGTCACGGGAAGCGTCCCGGCCATCCCGACGACGATCGCTTCCTGCTGCTTGCGGGGCCCCGCATCGAGGGGGGCGTCGTCCCGCGCGCGGAGGCGGCCGACGTGGCGGCCACGGCGGCGCGCCTCCTCGGGCTCGACGTCGCCCCGTTCGAGGGGACGCCGCTCGTCTGACGCGCCCCGTCGCGTTTCGACGCAGCGGCGTCCGGCGCCCGCGCGCATCGACGCGTGGGCGCGCGCGACGGCGCGCCGGAGGTCAGGGGCCGTCGTCGAAGGCCAGCCCGACCCGGACCGGGTCGTGGTCGCTGGCGCGGAAGGGATCGGGGGCGTACAGGTCCGCCTCGGCGGGACCCTTGTAGGTCAGGTCGTAATCGATGAGGTCGACCTCCGGGGCGTTGATGGGCCACACCGCCGCGCCGGTGACGCGCGGCCCTCCGGCCGGCGTCCCGGTCGCCAGGTCGGGGTGCGCGACGGCGTGATCGAGCCGGCCGAAGCGCCCGTCGAACACGAAGGTCGTGACGGGGTCGGGGCCCTCGCTCGCGAGGAGGTCGACGGGGTCGTCCGGCGTCCTCGGGGTCGCGTCGGGCCCGGCGAGGAGCGCGGCGATGGGGTCCTCCTTCGGGTAGGCGTTCAGGTCCCCCAGCACCAGCCAGGGGGCGTCGACGCCGGTGGGGGCCTGCTCGAGCCAGGCGAGGAGGGCGCGGACGCCGTCGGTGCGGGTGCCGGCGCAGGAGCCCTGCAGCGGTCCGTCGTCGCCGGCGCCGCAGGACGAGCCCTTGCTCTTGAGGTGGTTCACGACGATCGTCACCGCCCCGCCTCCGCCGACGGAGGAGCGGTCGGCGGGCACGAAGCTCCAGGCGAGGGCGGGACGGTTCTTGCCGCGGCCGGTGGCGCGCGGGTCGGTGAAGGCGACGTCGTCGAGGACGGCGGGGGTCCCGACCGGCGCGACGACGTCGGGGCGGTAGAGGACCGCCTGCGCGATCGCGTCGGTGCCCATCGCGCCGACCGCGACGTGGCGCCAGGGGTGGCCGGTGGCGTCGCGCAGGCCGGCGGCGAGGTCGGCGGCGGCGCGGTCGTTCGGGTCGTTCTGCAGTTCGACGAGGCCGAGGACGTCGGCGTCGAGGGCGGCGAGGGCGGCGACGAGCTTGGCGCGTTGGCGCGCCAGCTCGCGGGCGTCGTCCGCCCCGCGGCATTCCATCCCGCCGGTCGGGCCGCAGTCGTCGCCGACGTCGACGAAGTAGTTCTGGACGTTGAGGGTGGCGACGACGACGTCGGGGGGCGTCCCGTCCGCGGCGCGCACGTCGGGGGGCGCCGACGGAATGGGGGCGCGGCGGAGGTGCTCCGCGGGGGCGGTGGGGTGGATCCGCCAGGCGCCGTAGGCGTAGTGCAGCATGCCGGTCGCGCCCCGCACCGCGTCGCCGCCCCGGAAGCGGTGCTCGAGGCCGAAGACGGTGCCGTCGGGGTGCCGGACGGGGCTGGGGTTCTGGTCGTTGCGGCCGTCGTCGAGGGTGATGCGTCGGGGTTCCTGGGCGGCCTCCCAGGCCGCGGCGCGGGGGTCGTCGGGGGCGAAGCGGTGCGTCGCCTGGATCGGGCGGTCGGCGCCCTCCTGCGGGAGGGCGAGGACGACCTCGCCGAACCGGTCGTAGTTGTAGTACTCGGCGATCGCGAGGGCTTGGGGGAGGCGGACCGGCATGCCCTCGAGCGCCTCGCGGGCGGCGTCGTCGGCGGGGAGGCGGAGGGGGACCGGCGCGGGGGGCGCGACGCGCGCGCCGCAGTCCACGACCTCGCGCACGCCGGTCAGCGTCGTCATGCCGTACGCCTCGGTGATCGTCCCGGCCGCGCGCACGACGGCGCCGACCGACACCGAGGCGGCGCTCTCGACGAACAGGCCCTCCGACGTCGCGGGGTCGCCGTCGTCCTGGCCGGGGGGCGTGTGCAGGTAGAACCCGCCGAGGTCCCGCCGGAACCGATCCGTGGGGTCGCCCTGGAAGGCGGCGGTGACGACGCCCTGCACCGTGGCGCGGCGGTTCTCGAGGGGGGAGGTCGGGCCGTGCCCCTGGACGGCGTGCAGGGGCGTCGGGTCGGGCGCCGCGCCGGGCCGGCAGCGGGGGTCGAGGGCGGGCGGGTCCTGCGCGCAGGCGCTCGCGAGGAGGGCGGCGGCTCCCAACGCAGCGACGGCACGCGTCGTGACGGGAGCGGCCCATCGAGGGTGAGGCGCGTCGCGCATGCACCGATGCTAGCCCGCGCGGGGCGGGTCCGGTGGACGGCCCGGAGCGGGCCCCGTCAGACGGTGGGGATCAACCGTCGCTTCGCACGTCGAGGGCGTCCCGGAGTCCGTCACCGAGAAGGTTGAAGCTGACGACGACCAGCGCGATGGCGATGCCGGGAATGAGCGCGATGTGCGGCGCGCTCGTGATGTAGTCGCGACCCGCAGCGATCATGCCGGCCCACGTCGGGGTGGGCGGTTGTACGCCGAGACCGAGGAAGGACAGGGCCGACTCCATGAGGATGGCGTAGGCGAGGTAGAGGCTGCCGTACACCAACAACGTCGCGACGAAATTGGGGGCGACGTGCCGGCCGACGATCCGAACGTCGTTCGCACCCAGCGCGCGGGCCGCTCCGATGAAATCCCGCTCCCGCAGGACGACGACCGACCCACGCGAGATTCGCGCGAAGGCGGGCACCGTCCAGATGCCGATCGCAACGATGGTGTTCGTCAGGCCCGGGCCCAAGGCACTGACGATGATGATCGCCAACAACAGGTAGGGGAAGGCCAGAAGGACGTCCATGAGCCGCATGACGACGGTGTCGACCCAGCCCCCGACGTACCCCGCGACCGTGCCGAGCGCCCCTCCGACCACGACGCCCATCCCGACCGACGTAATGCTGACGAGAAGCGTGACCCGGGCGCCGTAGATGATGCGCGAGAGAATGTCGCGGCCGAAGGCGTCGGCGCCGAGGAGGTAATCGGACCCGGGTGCGGCGCGGCGATCGAAGAGGCTTTGCGCCGCCGGATCCTGGGGAGCGATCCACGGTGCAAAGAGCGCCGCGAAGGCCGTGAGGATCACGATCCCGAGGGCGACGACCGCCAATCGATTGCGGCGGAACCGCTTCCACGTTCCCCGCGTGGGGGCCGACGCATCGGACGCACCGCGCTTCACGCGTACCTCACGCGCGGATCGAGGAACCCGTAGCTGACGTCGACGAGCAAGTTGACGGTGACGTAGACGGTCGCCAGCACGAGGACGACCCCTTGGACCAGCAGGTAGTCGCGGTTGAAGATGGCGAAGACGGTGAGGCGGCCCAGGCCGGGCCACGAGAAGACGGTTTCCGTCAAGACCGCACCCCCCAGCATCTGCCCGAGTTGCAGCCCGAGCGCGGTGACGACGGGGATCAGGGCGTTGCGGAGGGCGTGCTTGTAGAGGATCTGCAGGGAGCCGACCCCTTTGCTCCGGGCCGTTCGGACGTAGTCCTCCTGCAACACCTCGAGGAGGCTGGCGCGCGTCATGCGCGCAAGAATCGCGATCGAAGGGAGCGCCAGCGTGACCGAGGGGAGGACGTAGTGGCGCCAGGTTCCCCGCCCCGCCACGGGGAACCAGCCGAGCTCCACGCTGAAGAACACGATGAAGACCAGCCCGGTCCAGAACACCGGCATGGAGAGTCCGGCGAGCGACAGGACGCGGACGGCGTTGTCGACGACGCCGTGGGGACGGGCAGCCGACGCGACCCCGAGGGGTAGGCCCACGGCAAGTGCGACGAGAATCGCGACGGCGGCCAATTGCGCGGTCGCGGGCAGGGTCTCACCGATGATGGTCGCGACGGGACGTCGATCCTTGATGGACGTCCCCAAGTCGCCTTGGAACACGCCGGCGACGTAGTCGACGTAGCGCACGACGAGCGGACGATCCAAGCCGAGCTCGGTTCGCGTGGCCTCGATCGATTCCGGGGTCGCGAATTCGCCCAGCATCAGTGCGACGGGGTCGCCAGGCACGATCTCGAGCGAAGCCACGACGACCGCGACCACGCCAAGGAGGATCGGGACGGCAAGCAAGATTCGACGGATGAGATAGGCCAACATGATGGGGGTCGGTACCGGAGGGCGGGGGCCCTCCGGTACCGAACGCTTCCTCCTACTCGGCCTTGGACACGGGGTACAGGTCGAGGTTGTACTCGATCGGGTGGGGTTCGAACCCCTCCACGTCGGCTCCCACGACCGTCACTTCGATCGTGTTGTAGATCGGCACCGCGGGCAGGTCCTCGGCGAGGATCGCCTGGACGTCGGCGTACAGGCCTTCGCGCGTCGCGACGTCGGTTTCCTCCCGCGCTTGGGTTAGGAGTTCGTCCACCTCGTCGTTGGCGTAGCGCCAACTGTTCCAACTCTCGGGGGGGAACTGGTCGCTACGGAAGTTGGAGTACATCGTGTAGTCGGCGTCGGCGGTCGTCGTGAGCCAGCCGAAGGAGAACATGTCGTACTGCAGGGGATCTTCGCGCAACTCCGTGAACGTCGTGGCCCACTCGAAGACGTTGAGCTCGACCTGGATCCCGGCCTGACGCAGGAACTCCTGGATGACTTCGGCGACCTCCTGGTCCTGAAGGTAGCGGCCTGCCGCGGGGAGCATCTGCAGCGTGAGTTCCTCGCCGTCGCGTTCCATGATGCCGGCGTCGTTCTGGGTGAATCCGGCCTCCTCGAGGAGGGCGATCGCGGCGTCGGGATCGTAGGGGTAGCGTTCGTCGAGGTTCATGTCGGCGTACCCGAGCACCCCAGGCGAGATCACGCTCGTCGGCACCGTCGCCGCATCCTCCAAGAGGTTCTCGACGATGCCCGGCACGTCGATGGCGTGCGCGATCGCTTGGCGAACGAGCGGCTCGTCGAGCGGAGCCCGCTCGAGGTTGAAGCCGAGGTAGAACACGCGCAAGCCCGTGGCGGCGTGCACGTCGAAGGCTTCGCTGGACTCGAACGACGCCAGGTCCGCGGGGTTGGGCTTGAGCAGCATGTCGGCCTCGCCCGATTGGAGGGCGAGGGTGCGAGCACCCGCTTCGGGCACGGTCCGGAACACGACACGGTCGAGTTCGGGGCGGCCGCGCCAGTAGTCGTCGTTGGCCTCGAGGGTGATGCTCTCGTTCGTGCGCCACTCGACGAACTTGAACGGGCCCGTTCCTACGGGGTTACGGGCGTAGTCCTCGCCGAGCCGCTCGACGGCGGCCGGGCTGACGACACCGGTGTACACCATCGTGCTGGTGAGGAGAAGGGGACCGTAGGGCTTCTCCGCCACGATGTCGACGGTGTATTCGTCGACCACGTCGACGGACGCGATGGGGCCGGCGAGGCTGGCCCACCGGCCGGGGGGATCGGCGAACAGCGAGCGATCCCACGTGAACTTGACGGCCTCGGCGTTGAACGGCGTTCCGTCGTGGAACTCGATGCCCTCGCGGAGGTAGAAGCGCAAGCGCGTGTCGTCCACGAACTCCCACCGCTCCGCGAGGCGGCCTTCGATCTCCATGTCGGCGTTCAGGGTGATGAGGGGTTCGATGACGTTGCCGAACACCCAAGCGCCCGGCGCGGTCGTTTCCTCTTGCGCATCGAGCGAGACCGGATCCGAGGGGCGCACGATGACCAGCTCGTCGGCGGACTGTGCCCACACCAACGTCGTAGCCAGGATGCCGATCATGGCGACGAGCGACGTAATTCCGCGTTTCATGGAACCTCCTCCTTGGATTGAGAACCGATGTCGCCATCCCCGAGCGGAACGACGGCGATCGGAACGAAGATGGACACGATGGGACTCGATGGGAATCGATGACCCAAAGTGTTAGCGCGAAGTGTAACGGTCTGCATTTTCCTACGTCAACTGCGCACATTCTTTCCTGTTACAATCGCTCCATGCAGAATCGCGTACCAGTCACCCCGTACACTTGGGGAGGATGAGCGTGCCCGAGCCACCTCCCCCGCTCCCCCTGCGCATCGATCGCGACCTCCCGGTGTCGATTCACGCGCAACTCCTCGGCCAAATCGAGTACGGCATTGCCACCGGGCGACTCGCCCCCGGACATCGCCTCCCGTCGGTCCGCGAACTCGCCGAGCAACTCTCGGTCTCTCCGGTGACGGTCGCCAACGTCTTCAAGGCCCTTCGCGAACGCGATCTCATCGAGACGGTGCCGGGCCGCGGTACGTTCGCGGCTCGCCGCGACGACGACGCCCCACCGAACCCGCACCTCCCCGCGATTCATCACGCCATCGACGACGTGGTGCGTTTGGCCGAGCGCCACGGTATGCCGCCCGAAGAGCTGGCTACGCTGCTGAGCGTCCGCCTCCAATCGAGAGCGATGGAACCGACGCTCGACGTGTGGTTGGTGGGGATCTACGACGCCGCCACCGCCCGGTACGGGCGCGCCCTCGGCGAACGCCTCGGCCGTCACGTGTCCACCACGACCTTCGAGCGCCTTCGTGGCGACACCCTCGAGCGCGTGACGAACGCCGACCTCGCTCTCACGTTCGCGTACCGTCGGCGCGAGCTCCTGACGCGCCTGGGCGGCCGGGGACCACGCGTGGCGTCGCTCCGGTTTCTCCCGCAGACGGGGGTCCGCAGCGCGCTGGCGACGTTGTCGCCGTTCAGCCGCGTGGGCGTCGTCTCGGCCCTCCCCTCGTTCCTGCCGACGTTCCTCGACGGGGTCCGGTCCTATGCCGGCCACGTCGCCGACGTCCGCGGAACCGTCCTGGACGCCGCCGACGTCGACGCCCTCGTCGCGACGAGCGACGTCGTCGTGTATTCGACCGGCGCGGACGCCGTCCTCGAGCGCATCCCGGCCGACCTTCACGCCTTCGAGTACCGCCACGATCCCGACCCGGTTTGGGTCGAACGGCACATCGTCCCCCAGGTGCAGGCGGCGACGCTCGCCCAACCAACCCCACCCAAGGAGGCCCAATGCACGTCCACGACATGAGTTGGTTCGACATGGAGGCGTATCTGAAGCGCGACGACCGCGTCGTCGTTCCGCTCGGAAGCCTCGAACAACACGCGTACCTCAGCCTCGGGGTGGACAACATCCTGTCGCAACGGGTCGCCCTCGAGGCCGCAGGACCGCTCGGCGTTCCCGTCATGCCCGGCGTCCCCTACGGCCTCACGCCCTACCAGACGTCGTGGCCCGGGACCGTCACCTTGCGGGTGGATACCTACCTCGCCCTCCTCCGCGACCTGATGGACGGCCTGGCGCGACAGGGGTTTCGACGCATCCTGTTCGTCAACGGCCACGGAGGCAACGCCGGCGTCCGTGGCTTGCTCCAGGAATGGATGATGGACCACCCCGGAACGAGCGTTCGCTGGCACGATTGGTGGAGCGCCCCCGAAACGTGGGCCAAGGTGCAATCGATCGATCCAGCCGCCTCCCACGCCTCGTGGATGGAGACGTTCCCCTGGACGCGCCTCGACGCGGACCGCGACGTCCCGACGACCGCCAAACCCATGGTCGACTTCGAGGTCCTGCGCGCCCTCGCACCCGCCGACGTCCGCGCCTACGTTGGGGACGGCAACATGGGGGGCGCCTACGAAAAACCCGACGAGGTGATGCTCGCGTTGTGGGAGGTCGGCGTCACCGAAACGCGCGCCGCGATCGAAGGACCGTGGAGCGCATGACGACGCTCGTCTGGGGGGCCGGTGCCATCGGCGGAACGATCGGAGCGTACGCCCACCGGGCGGGGCACGACGTGACCCTCGTGGACGTCGAGGCGTCGCACGTCGACGCCGTGCGCCGATCCGGCTTGACGATCGAGGGGCCGGTCGACACCTTCACGGTGTCCGTCCCCGCCTACGAACCCCACGAGCTCTCCGGCCGATACGACGCGGTGCTGCTGTGCACGAAGGCGCAGCACACGCCGCAGGCCCTCGACGCCATCGAGGCGGTGCTCGCGCCCAGCGGGTACGTCGCCTCGTTCCAAAACGGGCTGAACGAATGGACGGTGCGCGACCGCGTCGGCCCCGACCGCACCATCGGCGCGTTCGTCAACTTCGGAGCCGACTACCTCGGTCCGGGACGCATCCACTTCGGAGGTCGCGGCACCGTCACCATCGGCGAGCTCGACGGTCGCACGAGCGACCGCCTCGTGTCCCTCCATGCCCTCGTGCGGGCCTTCGATCCCGCGACGCGGATCACCGACAACGTCTGGGGCTACTTGTGGGGCAAGATGGGGTATGGCGCCATGCTGTTCGCCAGCGCCCTGACGAACGAGAGTATCGCCGACGTCCTCGACGCGCGGGACGTGCGCCCCATCCTCGACGCGCTCGCGGCGGAGGTGCTGCAGGTCGCGCAGGTGGAGGGGGTCATTCCCTTCGGGTTCAACGGCTTCGATCCCGTGGCCTTCGGGCCGGCGGGCAACGCCGCGATGCGTGCCGCGTCCTACGATGCGATGGTGGCCCACAATCGGGGCTCAGCCAAGACCCACAGCGGGGTCTGGCGCGATCTCGCGGTCCGCAAGCGCCGCACCGAAATCGATGCGCAGTTCGGCCCCATCGTGGCGCGGGCGCAGGCCGCGGGACGGGCGACGCCGACCTTGGCGCGGTTGATCGACGTCGTTCACGACGTCGAAGAGGGACGGCGCCCCCAGGCGTGGGACACCCTGCACGCCGTGGCGGACGTACCGGAGGTGGCGTGAACGTCCGCTTCGACGGCGACGTCGTCCTCGTCACCGGCGCCGCGCAAGGGATCGGTCGCGGCATCGCGCTCGCCTTCGCCGACCTCGGAGCCCACGTGCACGCCTGCGACGTGGATGCGACGGAGCTGGACGCGACCCGCGCCGAGGCCGAACGTCGAGGCGTACCCCTTGCGGCGTCGCGCGTCGACGTCACCGACCGGACGTCCGTGAGCGCGTGGGTCGACGGCGTCGAAGCGGCCGAGGGCCGCATCGACGTGATCGTCAACGTGGCCGGCGGCGTGTTGGGCCAGGTCGGGCGGCCTCTCGAGGAGGTCCCCGAGGAGGACTGGAAGGCGATCTTCGCCGTCAACGTCGACGGCGCCTTCCACACCGCGACCGCAGCGGCCCCGGTGTTCAAACGACGGCGCGCGGGCCGGATCGTGACCATCAGCAGCGGCGCCGGGCTGGGCGTGAGCCTGACCGGAATCCAGGCGTACGCGGCGGCGAAGGCCGCGCAGATCGGCCTCACGCGCCAACTCGCGCACGAGTTGGGTCCGTGGGGCGTGCGCGTCAACGCGATCGCACCCGGCTTCGTTCGCTCGAACCCGACCACCGAACGCCAGTGGGCTTCCTACGGCGCCGAGGGCCAGAAGCGCCTGATCGAGAGCATCGGCCTGCGGCGACTCGGTACCGTCGACGACGTCGTGCACCCCGTCCTGTTTCTCGCGTCGGAGCAGGCAGGCTGGATCACCGGGCAGACGCTCCCGGTCGACGGGGGACGCGCATGACCCGCGCCGACCTTCCAACCGTGCTCGACGACCTGGCCGGCGCCTTCGAGGCGCACCGCACGGCGGTGGCCGAGTTCGTGGCGATCCCGTCGGTATCGACCGACCCTGCGCACGCGGACGACGTCCGCCGCGCCGCGGGCTGGATCGAGACGCGACTACGCGCCATGGGCGACCTGCGCGTCGAGCGCATCGACACGCCCCGGCACCCGGCCGTCCTCGCGAGCTGGGACGGCGCTCCGGGCGCCCCCACCGTCCTCGTCTACGGCCACATGGACGTCCAACCTCCCGACCCGCTGGACGCCTGGGCATCCCCCCCCTTCGAGCTCGACGAGCGCGACGGTCGCTGGTACGCCCGCGGCATCTCCGACGACAAGGCATCGATGCTGATCCCCATTCTGGTCGCCGAAGCGTTCTTCCGGCACGGCGCTCCACCGGTGAACCTCCGGCTGCTGTTCGAAGCGGAGGAGGAGATCGGCAGCCCACACCTCCCCGAGATCGTGCGCTCGCGCGCCGGCGAGTTGGCGTGCGACGTGGTGCTTTCCGCCGACGGGGGGATGTGGAAGGCCGAAGTCCCGGCACTGACCACCCGGGCCCGCGGTATGACCGGCCTCGAACTGAGGGTCCGCACGGCGGGGAAGGATCTGCACTCGGGCCGTCACGGGGGCGCAATCCACAACCCGACGCACGCGCTGGCGCGCATCGTCGCCAGCCTTCACGACGACGCCGGCCGCGTCGCCGTCGAGGGGTTCTATGACGGTGTCGCCACACCGAGCGAAGCCCGCCTCGCCGAGCTCGACCGACTCCCCTTCGACGAGGCCACCTACCTGCACGAGGTCGGTGCGCCCGGGACCTACGGCGAGCCGGGCTACGGCACGCTGGCGCGTCAGTGGCTGCGCCCGACGGTGGAGGTGAACGGTCTGGGCGGCGGCTATCAGGGGCCCGGCTCCAAGACGGTGCTCCCGTGGGAAGCGTTCGCCAAGATCACCTGTCGACTCGTTCCGGGGCAGGACCCCGACGCCGTCCTCGACGCACTCGAACGCCACCTGCACGCGGTCCGGCCGCCCGGCGTCACGCTCGCAATCCGCCGCAGCGAGCTCGGCGCCCCCGCCTACGTCATGCCGGACGACCACCCGGTCCTACATGCCGCCGAGGCGGTCCTCGAAGCCACCTTCGACCAACGACCGGTGCGCGTTGGAATGGGCGGCAGCGTGCCGATCGCCGCCACCTTCGCCGAGACGCTGGGGGCCGACACGCTGTTCTTCTCGTTCAGCACCGCCGACGAGAACATCCACGCTCCCAACGAGTTCTACCGCCCCGAACGATTCGCGCTCGGACTCGAGGCATGGGCGCGACTCTGGCATCGACTCGCTTCGTCCCTTCCCCCCACATCGTCATGAGCGGCCGCGAGGACACTCCGGACGTCGCCGCGCTCCTGGACGTCCTGCGCACGCACGTGGGCATCGGTGACCTCACCTGCATCCTCAGCGATCGCGCCGACGTCCGCGTTCTCGACGTCGATTGGGGGGTGCGACTCGGTCCTCCATGCTTCGTCGGGCGCGCCCGCACCGTGACCACGAACGGCGGCGTCGCGCCGATCCGCACGATGCTGCCCGCCTTGCTCCCCGGCGACGTTCTCGTCGTACGTTCGAGTCACCCCTCCGCCGCGGTGTTCGGCGACCGACTCGCGGACGCCGCGACCGCTCGCGGCGTCACGGGCGTCGTCGTCGACGGGAAGGTGCGCGACGTCGTCGCGCTGGAGGCCGGGACGCTTCCGGTCGTGGCGCGCGGCGTGCGACCGCAACGTCACGACGCGGTCGGTGCGGGGACGCAGGACACACCACTGGCCATCGGATCGACGTACGTCGCCCCGCACGACATCGTCGTCGGCGATCGCAACGGCGTCGTCGGCGTTCCGGCTTCGTCGTCCGAACACGTCCTGAGCGACCTCGACGCGTGGATCGAGGCGGAGCGGACCGCCGACCAGGCCGCCCCCTCCCCTCGGGAAGGGTGAGGCCCCCACCCGGTTCGCGGGGTCGATCGCGGGACGGAGCACCGATCTCGCGGACGACGAGGGCCCGCCACGGATGGCGATCCCCTGAATCATCGGCGGCCCCGCCCTCGTGGGGCGAGGGGCGTTGGGGCGGGCGCGACGCCGAGTCCACAGCGCGGATCCAGGGTGGGCGGGACGCCCGCAGGCCTTCGGGCGGCATGAGCGGACGAGCCCACGTTCCGTCCGAGCGTGGCGAACGAACCCGACCCCCCCGTTGTCGGAATGATTCCGACCTGCTTGACGTCGTCGAAACGGGGGGATAGCCTACGCTCACATACCCCCACCGGGTATCGGCGGGGTCGTTCCCCCCGCCCTCTGGAGACCCGCATGTCCGACGCCCCGACCGCCCCCGACGCCACGCCCACCGCCGGCCCCACGCTGCCCCGCCTGAACGAGCCGGCGCCCGAGTTCACCGCGACGACGACGCAGGGCACGATCGCCCTCTCCGACTACCGCGGACGCTGGGTCGTCCTGTTCAGCCACCCGGCCGACTTCACGCCCGTCTGCTCGACCGAGTTCCTGGCGTTCGCCCGCGAAGCGAGCGCCTTCGAGGCGCGCGGGGCGAGCCTCATCGGCCTGTCGATCGATTCCGTGCACGCCCACCTGGCGTGGCTACACGACCTCGAACAGATGACCGGCGAGCCGGTCCCGTTCCCCGTGATCGCCGACCTCGACATGAAGGTCTCGAACCGGTTCGGCATGATCCACCCCGGCGCGTCGGAGACCGCCGCGGTGCGCGCGGTCTTCCTCATCGACCCCGAGGGCGTCCTGCGCGGCATGCTGTACTACCCGCTCAACGTCGGGCGCAGCATCCCCGAGGTCCTGCGCTTCCTCGACGCGCTGCAGTTCTCCGACGCGCAGAAGATGTCGACGCCCGCCGACTGGACGCCGGGCGACCCGGCGATCGTCAAGGCGCCCGCCACGATGGAGGAGATCCGCAACGACGACCCGTCGACGTACCACGACTACCGCCGCTGGTACCTGCGCCTGAACGAACCGGCCTGACGGCCGCCCTCCGCATCGTCACGGGCCGCCCCGCGGGGCGGCCCGTGACGTGGCGCGAGGCCGACGCGGCTACACGTCGCCCAAGTACGCCTTCTTCATCGCCTCGTCCTCCAGCAGGTCCCGGGCGGGCCCGGACAGGACGACCTCGCCGGTCTGCAGGACGTAGCCGCGGTCGGCGATGGAGAGCGCGACGTTCGCGTTCTGCTCGACGACGAACACGCTGATGCCTTCGTCGTTGACGGTCTTGATGATCTCGAAGATCTTCTCGACGAACAACGGTGCGAGCCCCATGGACGGCTCGTCCATCAGGATGAGTTTCGGGCGGCTCATGAGGGCCCGCCCCATCGCCAACATCTGTTGCTCCCCCCCCGACATCGTGCCGCCCTGCTGGTTCAGGCGTTCCCCGATGCGGGGGAACAGGTTCACGACGTAGTCGACGTCCTCGCGGATGGCCTTGCGGTCGTTGCGCAGGTACGCCCCCATCTCGAGGTTCTCGCGGACGGTCATCTTGGGGAAGATCCGCCGGTTCTCCGGCACGACCGCCATGCCCCGCTCGATGCGTTGCGCGGTGTCGAGCGTGTCGGCGCGCTCCCCCCGGAAGTACATCTCGCCCTCCGACACCCGGACGATCCCGAGGATCGTCTTGAGGGTCGTCGACTTGCCCGAGGCGTTCCCTCCGAGCAGGCACACCATCTCGCCGGGGTGGATGACCATGTCGACGTCGTGCAGCACCCGGATGGGGCCGTAGTGGGTGGTGACCTTGCGCAACTCGAGCAGGTTCTCCGGCGCCGGTCCGGGGGCCGCGTCGCTCATGCCGCCCCCTCCTCGCGCGCGTCGTCGCTGCGCTTGCCGAGGTACGCCTCGAGCACCGCGGGGTCGTTCACGACGTCCTCGTAGGCGCCCTCGGCGATCTTGCGGCCGTAATCGAGGACGATCACGCGGTCGCTGATCTCCCCGACGAGGTTCATCTTGTGCTCCACGAGCAGGATCGTGTAGCCGCCCTCGTCGCGCATGCGCTGGATGATTTGGGTGATCTCCTTCGTCTCCTTCGGGTTCATGCCGGCGCTGGGCTCGTCGAGCAGCAGCATCTTTGCGCCGGTCGCCATCGCGCGCGCCATCTCGGTGCGGCGTCGGTTGGCGTACGACAACACGTACACCGGCTGGTGCAGACGGAAGCTCATGAGGCGCGGCCCGAAGAACGACAGGGCCTCGAGGGCGCGTTCGTGCATGACGCGCTCCGCCTCGCGGTAGCTGCGCGTGCGCAGCACCGCCTGCCACCACGGCACGTGGCGGCGTCGGTGCTGCGGGATCAGGACGTTCTCGAGGACCGACAGGTTCGTGAACAGGCGCAGGTTCTGGAACGTCCGCGCGACCCCCTCGCCGACCACCTGGTCGGGGGCCTTCCCGACCAGCGACTGCCCCTCGAGCAGGACGTCGCCGGCGTCCGGCGTGTAGACGCCGGTGATCAGGTTGAACAGGGTGGTCTTCCCCGCCCCGTTCGGCCCGATGACGCTGACGATCTCGCCCGGCTCGACGTCGAAACTGAGGTGGCTCGTGGCCTGCAGCCCCCCGAAGCTCTTGCTGACGTCGCGAACGCTCAACATCGACACGTCAGGTCCTCCCCTCGTCACCGTCGTCGGTGGCACCGCCTCCAGCGTCGCCGCCGTCGTCGTCCGCGTCCCCCGACGCGCCGTCGTCGGGCGCGTCGGGGTGGAAGTCGGGGTCGCCGGCGACGCCGTGGCGTTGCACGTCGCGGGGTTTCGTGCCCCGCTCGAGCAGCGGGTGCGCCCCCGGCCCGTCGTCGTCCAGGAGCGCCCGCGGGAGCGGGTCGCCCTGCGCGCTCGGGTGGTCGGAGGCGTAGTCGTAGGGCTCCACCGGGTCGGCGGCCCCCGCCGCGCCGTCCGCCGCACTGCCCGCCGCACTGCCCGCCGCCCCGTCCGCGGCGGCGGCGCCGGCCCGGTTCAGGTCGGGGTTCGTGAGCCAGGCGTCCTGGGCGCGTTCGTCGTCGCTGGGCTCCGCCCTGCGTTCGCGGAGCAGCCACGCCCAACTGAACTCCGCGCGGCTCATGATCCCCTCGGGACGGAGCGCCATGATGGTGATGAGCAGGACCGCGAGGAGGATGCGGCGCATCCCGAACGCCTGGAAGGTGCCGTCGAACGCCGCCGCGTCGGGGAACAGCAGGGCGACGGCCAGCACCACCGCACCGATCCCCGCCAACAGGATCGTGAGGGGGTGCCAGACCGGCCGGAGGCGTTTGCGGCGGCGGAACGCCGCCCCCCCCAATCCCGCCGCGAGGACCAGCGCCCCGAGGATCGCGAACCACGTCTCGAGGGGGTAGGTGCGCTCCAGCGGGTCGCCGTACTGCTGGACGAACACGACGACCGCGGTCCCCATCAGCACGCCGGTGTACGACCCCGTCCCCCCAACGCTGATGGCGACGAGGAAGAAGAAGGTGAGGAAGAACAAGAAGAAGTCGAGGCGGGCGGCGGACAGGTAGGACACCCACAGGCCGCCGGCGATGCCGGCGAAGAAGGCGCTGATGGTGAACGCCATGACCTTGTGGCGGGCCAGGGAGACGCCCATCGCCTCCGCGGCGATCTCGTCCTCGCGGATCGCCTGCAGCGCCCGCCCGTGGCTCGAGAACTTCAGTTTCGTCAGGACGAACAGGGTGATCCCGAGCAGCGCGAACGTCCACCCCAGCGACTTCCCGAAGTCGCTGGGGACGCCGGCGTACCCGAGCGCGCCGTTCGTGAACGGCGCGAACAGGCTGGTGGACGCCGTGAGGCGGATGATCTCCCCGAAGCCGAAGGTGACGATCGCCAGGTAGTCGCCCTTGAGGCGGAGGCTGGGGATGCCGACGATCAGGCCGAACAGCATCGCGACCAGCCCGCCGATGAACAGCGCGACGACGAAGCGCACCCAGAGGGTGCCGGGCGTCGTGAGCGCCTCGAGGCCGAGCGCGGCGAACCACGACTCCACCGACAGGCCGAGCGTGAACGGCGTCATGGCGCTGCGCGCGCTCGAGGAGATCTGTTGCCGGGCGGAGTCGGGCAGGATCAACAGCGCGGTGACGTACCCGCCGATCAGCATGAAGCCGTGGTGCCCGAGCGAGAGGATGCCGGTCGTGCCGTTGATCAGGTTGAGCGACAGCGCCGCGATGCCCCAGATGGCGAACAGGGCGAGGGTGTCGTTGAGCTTCGCGCCGCCGGCGCCCTGCACCCACGCGAGGAGGAGCGCGACGACGGCGACGACCCCGAGCGTCAGGAGGGCGTTGCGGGTGATGGGGCGTTCGCCGGGCATCACACCTTCTCCGAGAGGTCCTCCCCGACGATGCCGGAGGGACGGATCAACAGCACGATGATCAACAGGGCGAAGGCGAAGGTGTCCTTGTACTCCGTGAGGCCGGGGAAGTCACCGGTGCGGGGGAAGAGGGCGGTGACGAAGTTCTCGAGGAAGCCGAGCAGCACCCCGCCGATCACCGCGCCGGGGAGGCTTCCGATCCCCCCGATCACCGCCGCGGCGAACGCCTTGATGCCGGGCAGGATGCCGAGGACGGCGGGCTGGTTGAGGCTCCCGAAGTTCAGGCCCCACAACACCCCGCCGGCGGCGGCCAGCATGGAGCCGAGCAGGAAGGTGGTGGCGATGACGCGGTTGACGTTGACGCCCATCATCTGCGCGGTTTCCGCGTCCTGGGCGCTGGCCCGCATGGCCTTGCCGAGGCGGGTGCGGGTGACGAACAGCGTCAGGGCGGTCACCAGGATCGCGGTGACGATCGGGATGAGGAACACGAGGCGGCTGGTGTAGACCGTCCCCGCCCCGACGTCGAACTGCAGGAACTCCGTCCAGGACGTCCCGGGGCGGTACGGCGTCTGGTTGCGGGTGAAGAGGATGAGGCCGGTGTTCTGCAGCAGGAACGACACCGCGATCGCGGTGATCAACAGCGAGATGCGCGGCGCGCCGCGCAGCGGCCGGTACGCCACCCGGTCGATGACGACGCCCAGCACGCCGGTCGTGAGCATCGCGAGCAGCATCGCGGCGAGCCAGTTCAGGCCCGACGTGCTCAACGCCACCGCGAAGGCGACGAAGGCGACGCCGCCCCCGGCCAGCACGAGCGGGTCGCGCATCGAGCCGCGCCAGAGGTTGAGCACGAACGTCACGCCCCACGCCAGCAACGCCGACCAGGCCAGCGCCCAGGGCAGCGCGAACGGGGCGAGGGTGAACAGGAAGTAGCTGGTGAAGGCCCCCACCATGAAGACCTCGCCGTGCGCGAAGTTGATGAGGCGGATGATGCCGTACACCATCGTGTAGCCCAACGCGATCAGGGCGTAGAGGCTCCCGAGCTGCATGGCTTGCAGCGCCGCGCCGAGGAAGAACGCCAGGTCGCGTTCGCCGGCGACGGCGACGAGGTAATAGATGCGGACGAAGATAAGGGCGGGGATGCCGAGGCCGAACAGCCATCCCCAGGGGATCCGGCGCGCGGGTGCGCGGGTCGTGATCGCGGACACGGAACCTCCTACGCGGCGATGCGGGAGACGCGGAAGCGTGGCGACGGGGCGGGAGGGCGGCGGACCGCCCTCCCCCGTCGCGCTGAGGGCGCGGGGGCGGCGCTGGGCCGCCCCCACGTCCGGGGCGCGTCCTTACTCGCCCGTACCGACCCCGAAGAGGCTGGCCTTGCTCCACTCCGAGCCGTCCTCGCCGGGCACGGCGTACTGGAAGAAGGCGATCGTGCGGTCGGCGGGGGTGCCGTCGGTGCCGGCGTACGTGATCTCGCCCGAGACGCCGGGGTAGCCCTCGAGGTTCTGCAGCGCCTCGAGCACCGCGTCGCCGTCGGTGGAGTCGGCGTCGTCGATCGCCTGCACCAGCACGTTGAACGAATCCGCGCCGGCGAGGGTGAAGCCGTTGAAGTCCGGCGCGTCGGGGAAGACGACGTCGAAGAGGCTGGCGAAGTCCTCGGCGCGGGCCGCCGCGTCGCCGCTCAGCACCTCGGGCCCGCCGAAGCCGGTGAGGAGGTAGCCGTCGAACGCTTCGCCGCCGCCGGTCGGGCACTGCGAGTCGTCGCTGGCGTCCGCCCCGAGGATCTGCTGGTCGAAGCCCTGCTGGCGCAGCTGCGGCATGAGGCTGGCGCCCTCGGCGCAGAAGCCGCTGTAGTAGATGACGTCGGCGTCGAAGCCGCGCGCGTCGTTGATCTGCGCGCTGAAGTCGACGGTGTTCGCGACGAAGTCGAGGGTGATCGTCTCCCCGCCCAGCGCCTCGAACTCGTCGGCGAAGAAGCCGGCGAGGCCGAAGCTGTAGTCGTCGTCCTGCTGGCGGAAGACGATGGCGCGCTCCGCACCGAGCTCGTTCACGGCGTGCCGTGCGGCGACCTTGCCCTGGAAGTCGTCGGTGTACGCCATGCGGAAGATGTGGTCGCCGATCTGCGTGGTGGCGGGGTTGGTGGAGCTGGTCGAGATCATGATGACGCCGGCCTCCTGCAGGGGGTTGGCGGCGGCGATGCTCATGGTCGTCGAGATGGACCCCAGCACCCCGACGACGCCCTCGTCGACGAAGCGCGCGGCACAGTTGATCGAGCCCTCGGGCGTGGTCTGGTTGTCGCAGATCGACAGTTCGATGGGGCGGCCGTCGACCGTGGCGCGCTCCTCGAGGGCGGTCTCGATGCCCTGGAGGGTGGAGGTTCCGATGGTCGCGAAGCGGCCGGACAGCTCGAGGTTGACCCCGATGGTGACCGGCTCCTGCGCGGTCGACACGCCGAGCAGCGCGCCGAGCGTCACGAGAAGGGCAAGCATCTTCTTCATGGATACGTCCTTTCGAGGAGCGGGACCGCCGCGGGTCCGTCATGAAGACGGCACACCTGGACGGGAACGAGCACAACGCGACCGGCGTCGCGTCCTTGGACCGGACCTGCAGCGGCTGCATGCCTATGCAGGTTGGCGGAGTATACGTGCCCCCCGCGGCACTGTCAACGCCGCGAACCCCGTCCTGCGCGCGTCTCGAGCCGCACGAACCGTGACCGGTGTTACCGCATATCGATGCGCCCGTCGAAGGCGGTCCGGCCGGATCGCCTTCGATGCGAAGGGCGGCCGGCGGATCAGCCGTCGCGTTTGCGGTCGTGCACCGGGCACACGACCGAACCGACGCCCGGGATGGTGCACCCCACCCGTCCGCCGTGCGCGAGCGGGACCGCGCCGGGCGTCCCGGTGCTGATGACGTCGCCCGGCTCGAGCGGCATCACCGCACTGAAGAACGCCACGAGCGACGCCGGGTCGTGCAGCATGTTCGCCACGACGTTGCGGCGGACCGGCGCGTCGTTCCACGTGGTCGTCACCTCGAGCGCCCCGACGTCCAGACCCCCGGACGTCGCCTCCCCCGTCTCGGCGAGGGCGGCGTGCACGTCGTCGAGCGTCACCAGGTCGGGCCCCAGCACCAGGAAGCCGTCGAAGCTCTTCGCGCGCGTCAGGAAGCGCGGGTTGCGCTGCAGGATGTCCTCCGCGGTCATGTCGATCGCCGTCGTGACGCCCGCGATCAGGTCCGCCGCCCGCTCGGGGGGGACGTCCTTGCCGTGCCCGCCGATCACCAGCGCGAGTTCCGCTTCGCCGGTCGTGCGTTCGCTCTGCCGCGGGATGGGGATCGTCCCGCCGGGCTCGAGGATCGCGGTGTGCGGCTTCATGAACGTCGCGGGTTCGTCCGGGCGGGTCTCGCCCAGGTCGCCCGCGTGCTCGGCGTAGTTCAGGCCCACCCCCAGGATCTTCGGGGGGTGCGCCAGCAGCGCGGCCGGGGCGGCGTCGGCGAGAGCGCGGCCGGCCTCGCCGGCCGCGACCTCGGCCACCTCCGCCGCGTGCGCGTCGCTCCAGGCGCGCAGGGCCGCGAAGCGGCCCGACGCCAGGAGGGCGTCCAGGGTCGGCGGCCAGGGGCCGTTCCCGTCCCCGGGCAGGGCGGGGACCGGCGCGAGGCCGGCGGGGACGCGTAGGGCGGCGATGGGCCCGTCGGGCCCCTGCAGGGACGTGATGCGCACGGCGGCACCTCCAAGGACGTACGAACGTTCGCGCGAATCTACCCCGCGAGGCGCACCAGGTGCGTGGGGCCCTCGGGCGGCCACGGCTGGCGTTCGACGACGACGCGCAGCCGCACCGTGGTCCCGACCGGGAGGAACGCCGTCCCGTCCGGCGGGGTCAGCGGCAGGACCGCGGTCCAGGGGTCCGCGCCCGGCCCCTCGCCGGCGACGGGGAGCGCCCGCCGCCTCCCGACGTACCCGACGCGGGGGCTGCCCGAGCGCGCGACGAGGCGGAGGGCCCACGCCACGTCGTCCGCGTCCTCCGGGGGACGCACGTGAAACGCGCGGGAGGCGGGGTCCGCGCCGTGGACGTGGACGTCCAGCGCGCCGTCGGTCGCCACCCGCCGCCAAACCCGTGCCCCCGGCCGCCGGGTGAGCAGGTCGACGTAGTAATCCCGGACGCCGTCGCCCCGCTCGTCCTCGACGCGGACCCACGCCTGCCGCCAGCGGTCCCCGTCGTCCCCCTGGGCGCGCAGCCGACCGCGCGCCGCGGCCGCCCGCGCGGTGGCGCGCGCCCGGAGGGCCGCCGTCGGGCCCGGCGCGGCCAGCGCCGCGAGCACGAACCCCGCGACGTCGGGGGGCGGGTCGCGCAGGACCGAGCCGTGGTCGGCGTCGGGGAGGACCAGGGGTGGGAGGTCGTGCGCCGCCGGCCGCCGGCCGCCCTCGCGGACGAGCGCACCCCCCTCGCCCGCCCCCGGGCGGGCGTCGAGGCGGTAGGCGGGCGCGCGGGGGTCCAGGCCGGCGACGCGCACGACGCCGTCGCTGCCGGCGGGATGCACGAGGCCGGCCGGGCCGGTGCGGGACCCGGCGCCGCCCACCAGCAGGAGGTGGGGGCCCGACCCCGGCGGGGCGCCGCCCGCCGGGGGACTCCAGGCGTCCGCCAGCCGCCACGCGGTCGGGCTGGCCAACTCGAGGGCGCGGAGGACGCGATCGCCGCCCTCGAGGAAGTCGGGGCCCGGCCGCCAGTCCCCCCGGAACACGCCCGCGAGCATGCCGCGCCCGAGGTGCGCGAGCGGGGACCCGAACGTCGCGGGGGCCAGGCCCACGACCCAGCGGAGGCGGGCGGCGCGTGTGGGTTCGCGCGCCAGCCAGGCGGCCAGCACCAGCAGGCCGGTGGAGTGCACGAAGGCGTCGAACGGCGCGCCGCCCGCGAGGCGGGCGTCGCGCCGAAGGGTGCGGTCGAGGGCTTCGGCGAGGTCGTCGAGGTCGACGTCGTTGCTGCGGACGTCGTAGTGCAGAGGGAGGACGACGGGGCGGCCCGCAGCGCGGAGGCTGGAGATCCACGCCCGGTACCCCTCGGGCCGACCTCCGAACCCGTGCAGCAGCACCACGGGGCGCGCCACCGTCGCTCCCTTCCGTCCCCGAACGCTTCCCAACGAGGGGACGGACCGAGCGTCGCGCGGACGTGTGACGCGAACGTCGCGAACCCGACCGATCCGGCCTAGGCGACGGCGGCGGGGCTCAGCGCGGGATGACCAGGACCATGCCCGGGAAGATCAGGTCGGCCTCGTCGATCAGGTTGTCGTTCTCCGCCAGGATGTCGGGCCACCGACCCACGTCGCGGTAGAAGAACACCGCGATGCTCGACAGCGAATCCGCCGGCTGGACGGTGTAGATCCCCCGCGCGTCGCGCAGCTCCGCCACGCGGTTCTGCGTCGCGCGCAGGTCCGCCCGGATCGCGGCCAGCTCCTCGCGCTGCGCCTCGGTGACCTCCTCGAGCCCCTCGCGCGCCTCCAGGGCGGCCTCGAGGTCGGCGGTCAGGCGGGCCGCCTCCGCCCGGGCGGCCTCGACCTCCGCACGCGCCTCCGCCGACGCATCCCGCAACGACGCCACCCGCCCCTCGAGCGCATCCCGCTCCTCCACCGCCGCCTCGAGCGACGCAGCCAACGCATCACGCTCCGCCTCCACCCCCTCCAGCGTCTCGGCCAACCCCGCCGCCTCCGACCGCGCCGCCTCGACCTCCGCACGCGCCTCCGCCGACGCATCCCGCAACGACGCCACCCGCCCCTCGAGCGCATCCCGCTCCTCCACCGCCGCCTCGAGCGACGCAGCCAACGCATCACGCTCCGCCTCGGTCGCCTCGAGTTCCGCGCGGGTCGCATCCAGGTCACCCCGTGCGGCTTCGAGCTCCCCCTCGACGTCCGCCAGGTCGTCCTGCACGATCCGCAGGTTCGCGCGCGCCGACGCCAACTCGACCTCGGTCACCGAGAGGTCCGTCTCGACGCTCTCGAGGTCGGCGCGGGCGGCGGCCTCGTCGCTCCCCGAGGCGTCGGCGGCGGCTTCGAGGTCCGCCACGCGCGCCTCGAGGCGCTCCACCTCCGCCTCGGCGAGAGACGTGCGGGCCGCCTCCAGCTCGGTGCGCAGCGCCTCCGCCGCCCCCCCGTCGACGTCCCCGTCGCCCTCCGAGCCTTCGCCGCCGTCCTCGACCCGAGCGAGGCGGGCTTCGAGATCGGCCACCTCCGCGCGGAGCGCGTCGCGCTCCGCGCGGAGGGACTCGCTGCGCGCCCGGGCGGCGGCGAGCGCCTCGCGCGCCGCCTCCAGTTCGCTGCGCGCCGCCTCGAGATCGTCGACGCGGTCGCCGAGACGTTCGCGGGTGTCGCTCGCGCGCGCCTCCAGACGGGCGACGTCGGCCTCGAGGTCCGCGACCTGGGCCTGCAGCGTGTCGCGCTCGTCGAGCGCGGCGTCGAGGCGTTCCTGTAGCGCGTCGCGAGCGTCGTTCGCGTCCCCGAGCTCGGTCTCCGCGGCGGCGAGCCGCGTTTCCAGGTCCCCGACCTGGGTCTGCAGGGTTTCGTTGCGGGCCTCGAGCTCGCGTTCGCGTTCGCTTGGCCCGCAGGCCGCCAACATCCCGAGGGCAAGGAGTCCCGCGACGATGCGCGACGTCGTCTGGACGGACGGTAAAGCGATGACGTGGGGCACGAAGCCACCTCCTCGGAGAAGGGTACGAAACCGGACGGTCCGCTGTCCACGGCGCCGACCCCCACGCCCCCACCGCGGGCACCATCTCGCCCTCTGCGATCGCCCGTGCCGGTACCCACGTCACAGGTCTCACGCGAAGCGTCACGATAGGGTCACGAGGTGAAGGACGACGTCGCGCCCGCCCCCCGCCGGCCCACCATCCGCCCACCTCGAACCGCCCCCACGCGGTCCTCGCGCCACCGCGCCTCGCGGCGGTCGGTCGGCGTTCTCGCGTGGCTCCTCGCGCTCATCGTCGCGCTCGGGGGGTGCTCCACGCCCGACGACGCGTCGGCGGCGGTGGTCTCCTCCCACCACCTGGCGACGGAGGCGGGGTTCGAGATCCTCGCGAAGGGCGGGACCGCGGCGGACGCCGCGGTCGCCGTCGCGGCGACCCTGAGCGTCGTCGAGCCGTGGTTCTCCAGCGTCCTCGGGGGCGGGACGTGGGCCCTGTACTACGACGCGGACACGCAGCAGGTCACCAGCCTCGACGGGGTCGGACCGACCGGGAGCCTGGCGAGCGTCTCGGACTACGCCGACCGGGTGGAGACCCCCGGGTTCCACCAGTCGATCGTGCCCGGCGCGTGGGACGGTTGGATGCTGTGGCTGGACCGGCACGGCGCGCTGGAGCTCGGGGACGTCCTCGCGCCCGCCATCCGCACCGCGCGGGAGGGCTACGGCGTCTACCGGACCATGGATTTCTGGCTGTCGCGGGACGCGAACCTGATCGCCAACCGTCCGGCCGCGCGGGCCATCTACATGCCGGAGGGGCGCCTCCTGCGCTACGGCGACACGGTCGTGCAGGAGGACCTCGCCGCGACGTTCGACGCGATCGTCGGTGCGTACGACGGCGCACGCGACGAGGGGCGAAGCGCCGCGATCCAGGCGGCGCGCGACTACGTCTACCGCGGACCGATCGCCCGCGCCATCGCCGACGCGTCCGCCGCGCGGGGCGGGTACCTGACGTACGACGACCTCGCAACGTACGAGGCGGGCGTCGTTCCCAGCATCGCGATCGCGTACGGCGACGGCGTCACGGTGCACCAGAACCCGCCCGCCTCGCAGGGCCTCACGCAACTCCTGGCGCTCAATATCCTCAAGGGCTTCGACCTGGCCTCCTTCGACGGCCCCAATGATCCGCGCGCGGTGCACCTGCAGGTCGAAGCGCTCAAGCTCGCCTTCGCCGACCGCAACGCCTTCGTCGGGGATCCCACGCGGGTCGACGTGCCCGTCGACGCGCTCCTCTCGGACGCCTACGCCGAGGACCAACGCGCCCGGATCCGCACCGACGACGTGCTGCGCCTCCCCATCGCGTCGGGGCTCGCGTCCGGCGCGAAGGCCGGTGCGGACGACCCCACAGCCCTGACGCCGGCGTCCCCCCCGCCCTACCGGCCGCCCCCGCCCGGCGTCCCCACCAGCACGACGACGTTCCACGTCGTGGATCGCTTCGGGAACGCCGCCGCGGTCACGACGAGCCTCGGGGCGCAGTTCCTGGTGGTGGACGGCACCGGCATCCACATGAACAACCGCATGCGCTTCCTCGCGCTCGACGAGGGCGACCCCAACCGCCTCACGCCGGGCTTCGACGTGCGGCACACCTCCAACCCCTACCTAGCGACGAAGGACGGGCTCCCCTACGTGCTCGGGGGGAACACCGGCGTCGACACCCAACCGCAGGGCCAAACGCAGCAGTTCGTCGCCGTCCACGAGTTCGGGGTGTCGGCGCAGGCGGCGGTGGACCGCCCGCGCTTCGTGACGTCGGCGTTCGCCGCGACGACGTACCCCTACGCCGCGTCCGACGCGCTCGCCCTCGAGCGCGGGTGGCCGGCCGCGACCCGCACGGGCCTCGCGGAGGCGGGCCACACGTTCT